>NZ_QJSX01000009.1:0-85408 GCF_003217515.1 Deinococcus yavapaiensis KR-236
CACCATCGCCGGAGAACCCGCGCCGCCATCGGGCTTCGATTTGGTGACGCTGCCCGGCACGACCTTGACGCAAGGTACGCAGCTCAACAACGTGCCGACGGACATCGCGCTGAGTGGGAGTTCCGTGACGGCGAGCACGGCGGGCGCGGTGGTGGGCGCGGTGAGCGCAGTGGATGCGGATGCTGGGGACGTGCACACGTGGAGCGTGAGTGACGCGCGGTTCGAAGTGACGAACGGGCAGTTGCGCGTGAAAGCCAGTCAGATGCTGCCGTCCTCGCCTGGAACGGTGAGTGTCACGTTGACCGCGACGGACATCGAGGGCTTGTCCTTCTCCAAAACCTTCACGCTCTCCGTGCTGACGCCGGTCGTGCTGTCGGCTGGCGCGCTCGACCCGACCTTCGGATCGAGCGGCAAGGTCATCACGCCTGTTGGGTCGGGCGGCAGTGTGGCGTTCGCGCTGGCTCGGCAGCCCGACGGGAAGCTCGTCACGGCCGGTTACGCCTGGAACCAGGGAAGCTTGAACGGGATGGACTTCGCGCTCGCGCGGTACAACTCGAACGGCACGCTCGACACGACCTTCGGCACGAACGGCAAGGTCACGACGAACCTCGGCTTCGCGGATGACCTTGCCCGCGCGGTGGCCGTGCAGCCCGACGGGAAGATCCTCGCGGCGGGGGCCGCCTGGGACGGTCAGTATTCCGACTTGGCACTGGCGCGGTACAACTCGAACGGCACGCTCGACACGACCTTCGGCACCAATGGTCGGGTCGTCATGCCGATCGGGTCGGGGGAGGACTACGCTGCTGCGCTCGTGGTGCAACCCGACGGAAAGATCCTCGTGGCCGGCACTGCCACCGACGAATGGACGGCTGAGGACTTCACGCTGGTGCGGTTCAACAGCGACGGCACGCTGGATTCGACGTTCGGCTCGGCCGGTGTGGTCACGACGAACTTCGACTTCTCGGGAAGCTCCTTCTCGAGCGACGTCGCGACGTCACTGGTGCTGCAACCGGACGGGAAGCTCATCGCTGCCGGACGAACCGTCCTCACCGACTGGGACAACAACGCCACGACTCGGGTCGCATTGGCACGGTACACGCCGAATGGAACCCTCGATGCCACCTTCGGCTCGGGCGGCATTCTCACCACGTCAATCGGCGCCGGGGACGACAGTATCTCCGCTCTCGCTCTACAACCTGACGGAAAGCTCGTCGCTGCCGGACGAACCTCCAACGGCTCCGAGTACGACTTCGCGCTGATACGGTATACGCCGAGCGGCACGCTCGACTCGACGTTCGGGTCGAGCGGCGTGGTCACTACAGACCTCGGGGGTACCGACACCGCCTCCGCCCTCGCCCTACAACCCGACGGGAAACTCGTCGCTGTCGGGCAGACCTACAACGGCGTCTCGTGGAATTTCGCGCTCGCGAGGTACGCAACCTCGGGCACGCTCGACTCGACCTTCGGCTCGAGCGGCAAGGTCACCACGTCCATAGGAGCTGTGTACGATTCCGCCACCGCGTTGGTGCTGGAGCCAGACGGAAAGATCGTCGCTGCTGGGCAGACTAACAACGGCACAAACTCGAGCTTCGTCTTAACGCGGTACCTGCCGTAGGAGATGTAATGAAGAAGTGTTCTTTGCTGCTCTTGGCGCTCCTCGTCGGCTGCGCTACGCCACCTCAAGCTCCCACCGGTCCTCGCGTGCTGGGCATCGTGCAAGTCACCGCCGGGCAGGACGCCGCCGTGCAGTGGGTGCGACCCGACGCGGACACCCTACGTGCCCTCGACCTCACCAGCATTCCCGCTGGCCTCGACGTGCAAGTCGTGCCCACCACCACCCCCTTCTTCGACGCAGGCGGCACCCGCTACCTGTACTCGCACTTCAAAGTGCGAAACGGTAAAGGCAGCACCCCCAACAGCGACCTCAAAAACGTCACCTTCCTCGCCCTCGACAACACCACTACTCTCGGTGACACCGCCATCGTCTCGATGCGCAACGCCGCAGGAGCGGCCATCACCAGCGTGGACGTCGCGCGCAGCCTGCGACCCACGCACCGCATGGACACCTCCAGCGTCGTGCAAGCGTTGGGCGCGGACTTGCAACTCTTCAGCGAAAGCGAAGTGAGTGCCTTCGCCAACAGCTTTCCGTGGGGCTTCGGGGTGCGGCACTGCTTGGACGTCAACTGCGACGCGTACGACAAGACCCTGCCCGGCAACCCGAGCTTGAGTCAGTTCGACGGGCGGGTGACGTTGGCGTTCAAGACGCCCGTTACCACGGCGGCGAACACGCCCAAGAGCGCGTCGATGCTGTACCTGGTCGTGGCGGATAACACGACCAATCCGAGGGTGGTGCAGAGCAGCGAAGAGCAACTGACAGGCACGGTCGCGGGGAGGAGTGCCGTTCCAGCGGGCTTCGACCTCGTCAAACTACCCGGGTCGAACTTGCCGGGTGGGACGCAACTGAGCAACGTGCGCGTCGCGGGCACGTCGAGCACGACCACATCCACGCTGTTGACACGTCCTTCCCTGATGGCGAGTAACGCGGCCTTGCAGCAAGGGCAAGCCGTGACGTACGCCGTGAGTGGATCGGACCCGCAGAACTCTACATTGACGTACAGCGTGTCGAGCGGGACGCTGCCGGCTGGCCTCACGTTGAACGCGAACACAGGAGCAGTCAGCGGTACGCCGTCGAGTTACGGGGCGTCTTCGGTGACGTTGCGAGCGACGAACACGAGCGGAGAGTTCGACGAGAAGACCGTGACTTTGAGCGTGACGGCCACCCCGCCGAACGTGACAGTAGGAACTCAAGGCTTGACGCAAGGACAAAGTGCGAACTTCAACGTCACGGCCTCCGACCCGCAAGACCTGGCGTTGACGTACAGCCTCGCACAAGGCAGCACCCTTCCCGCTGGCTTGTCCCTCAATAGCAGCACCGGTGTGGTGAGTGGTACACCAACCGTTTTCGGCACCTTCCCCGTGACCTTCCAAGTCGCCAACAGCGGCGGTGGCACCGCCAGCAAGACGGTCACCCTCATCATCAACGCGACCGCGCCGAGCCTCACGGTCGGTGATCAGAGCTTATATCAAAGCCAAAGTGGGCGCTTTACGGTAACAGCGACGGACCCTCAGAACTTGGCGCTGACGTACGGCGTCGCTCAAGGCAGCACCTTACCGGCTGGCTTGACCTTGGATAGCAGTACAGGTTTGGTGAGCGGCGCGCCGACGGTTTTCGGGACCTTCCCGGTGACCTTCCAGGTGACGAACAGCGGTGGGGCGAGCGCCACCAAGACCATCACCCTCACGATCACGGCCACCCCACCGAGCGTGACGGTTGGAAACCAGACGTTGACGCAAGGGCAAAGCGGCGGCTTCTATGTCACGGCTTCCGACCCACAGAACCTCAGCCTGACGTACAGCGTCGCCCAGGGCAGCACCTTGCCGGCTGGCTTGTCCTTGAATAGCAGCACGGGTGTGGTGAGCGGCACGCCGACAACCGCAGGAACGACAAGTGTGACGTTCAGGGTGGCGAATAGCGGTGGTGGCACGGCCACGAAGGCGATCACGATCACGGTGAACGCGCCGCCCTTCACTGCTATAGCCTCCCCTAGTATTTCGCGTCGGGATCACACGCAAACTGACTTGGGCGCGGCGTACGGCGGTAAAGTCTTAATTGCTGGGGGCGTAGACAGCAACGGCACCACCGTGGCAAGCGCGCAATTGTATGACCCAGCTACGAATACTTTTACCACCTTGCCAGACATGACGGTCGCGCGTCGGGATCACACGGCCACGCTCCTCAGCAACGGTCGCGTATTGATCACCAATGGGACAAGCGCCGGGGGAGGTCGATTAGCATCTGCGGAACTGTTTAATCCCGCTACGAGCACTTTCACGGCTATCTCTGCAACAATGAGCGTTGCGCGAACGAACGCTGTCTCTACAAGACTTTCGAATGGTAAGGTGCTGATTACAGGGGGGTATGTCTCGTCTGGATTCAGCCTTAGTTGCGGCACAACAACCTCGACCACAACAACCGCTGAATTGTATGACCCCTCGACGAACACCTTTACGAGTCTGAATGGAATGACAACAGATCGCGCGAATCACACCTCGACGCTCCTTTCAAACGGTCGTGTGTTGATTGCTGGAGGAACGGACTCTTATTCCAACAGGTGCTCGTGGTCAGGCTCTGCTGTCAGTTCGGCAGAAATATTCGATCCTTCCTCGAACACCTTTACCTCCATCGCAAGCATGAGTGGCGCACGCAATCGTCCGACGGCTACCTTATTGAACAACGGAAAAGTGCTGCTTGCGGGAGGAACGAATTTTTGGAATTGCAGCGGTTGCTCATCATGGAGTAGCGAGCGATTTGATGCGGAGATTTTCGATCCCACCACTCAAACGTTCGTGACGTTCCTGTACCTACAAAATTACCGAGCTAACCATACGGCGACGTTACTAGCGAATGGTAAAGTATTGTTAGCTGGCGGTACGTCAGGTGGTAGCAGCGCCGAAGTCTTCGATCCGACCACAAATACCTCTAGCTTTGTAGGGTACATGAATTACAGCCGATCGGATCATACGGCGACGCTGCTGTCGGGTTCAACGTCACTTGCTGGGAAAGTCTTGATTGTAGGTGGGGGTAGCGCGGCAGAGCTGGGTGACATCAAGCCTTGACAGGATCATTTACCAAGTAACTAAATGGATACTGTCTCAATAAAGGAGAGACTCGGCTATGATACCGGGTCTCTTCATTTCGGTCTGCCTAACGAACATAAAGTTGATCAGAACGTTCATTTAGTTGGAAAGCACGCTGTGCCGTGCAAGTTCAATTCCAGGATGCTGTACTCAGAACTGCGGGGAGTTGATGAGATGGTTCATGCGTCATGCTTAATGTGCGGCGCTAACAGACGAGCAGTAAGTGCGCTCGACACGTGGAGGGCGGGGCCTTACCAGCAGGTTTGTCGTTGAACAGCAGCACGGTTGACGTCAGCTTCTAGGCCGGCAAGACGGTTACGCTCTCGAGTGCCACGACATTGCCGAGCGTCAAGCTCGGCAATCGGATCCGACCGTCGAGGCAGAACGTGAACTTCATCGTGGCAGCTATGGAACCCCAGAATTCGACGATCACTTAATGGCTCGCTCCATGTATCACCTTTCCTGCCGAGTTATTCCGGAACTCTTCCACGGAGGTGCTGAGCAGCACGTTCACCACCGAGACGACGAGCATGGCCTTACAGGTGAGGGGCAGTGGGGTGGTTCAGCGCTGAGGTCTGTCAACATCATCATGAGCTCACCGAAATGCTGCTCGACACGACCTTCGACACTCATGGCTAAGTCACTCCGCCTGTCGGGTCCCGGAATGACGTCACCTTTGCACTGCTTGGGCAGCCCGACTGAAAGCTCGTCGTTGCTGAACCCACTTTCAACGACGCTTCGAGAAAAAACTTTCTAGCGGTTGCAATCGTGCCTATCAAGCCTCCTCGTCTCTTCTCTAGCCGTTGCCAACTTCCTTAGGCCCTTCATCTTGTAGCATTCAAGCAATCCGCTCTTCGCCTTCTCACCCTTTAGGAGTCTTCCTTGCGCGTCCTCACCCTCACTGCCTTGTTCGCCCTCACGAGCGCTACCGCCGGGCAACTACAAATCTCCCCGACGAGCGTCGAGCTCGACTTGCGTTCGCAACGTAGCGGTTCCACGGTCGTGACGAACACCGACTCTCAAACCGCCCGGTACAAAGTCACGGTGCTGCGCGTGCAGCAAAACGGCCAAGAGCAACTGGAGCGCACGACGGACGTCGTCGTGAATCCAGCGGTGTTCACCATCGCGCCCGGCAAGCGGCAAGTGGTGCGTGTCGGCTTCGCGGGCGAGGCGCGCAAACAACCGGAAACGGCGTACCGTCTGCTGCTCGAGCAGCAGCCCCCCGAGGCGGGTGGCGCGCCCGTGCAAGTCACGACGTTGCTCGCGGTGGGCGTGCCGTTGTACGTGCGTGAGCGGGACGGGCAGCCGAACCTGAATGTCTCGGCGGAGCGCGATGGGCAGAATGTGCGTGTCACGCTTCGCAACTCGGGCGGACGGCGCGTCGTCGTGATCGGCCTCAAAGTCACGCGGGGCGACGCGAGCGTCAGCCTTGGCAGCATGATCGTCGTGGCGGGCGGCAAGTTGGACTTCACGCTCAAAGGGTGGGGAGGGAAGGGTGGCTCGCTCGACGTGGAGTTCGCGGATCTCGACAAGCGCACGCATCGGCAGCGGTTGGACGTCACGGCTCCTTAGCGTCCTGCTGAGCGTGTCGGTCGCGCACGCGCAATCGGCGGAGCCGTGCGCGTTGCCACGCGAGTTGCTCGCCGTGACGGTTGGCGCGTCCAGTCGAGGCGAGCACCTCGTGCTGCGAAACGACAACGACGTGTGGGTGGAGGGGGAGGCGCTGCGGGACGGCGAGGAAGGCTACGCGGCCGAGCGAGCGGCGTGCGGCACGCGTGTGTTCGTGCGGCTCGCGCCGAGCTTGAACGCGCGCGTGGATGACGAGGAGCAGGTGCTGCGCGTCACACCGACCTTGGCGTTGCTCGGGCGGTACGAGGTGCAAGTCGAACCGGCGTTGCGCGCCTTGCCGGGTGATGGCGGGGTGCTCGTCGTGCCGCTCTCCCTCAAAGCGTACGCGCAGGAGTTCGGAGGGCGCGACCTTCAGGTGGCGTTGTCGGCACGGCCGCGTTACGAAGACGGACCGTTCAGCTTGGATGCCGCCGTCGCCGGAGGGTGGAGTGGCGTGCGAGGCTTCTCGGGTGCAGCGCGAGGCAGCGTCGCGTACCGTGCGGAGAACGGCTGGGTGTTCTCAGCGTTGCTGTTCGAAGACGCTCGGTACGGACGAGGCGCGTTGACTGGGGCGAGAGCAGCGTGGGTGACGCCACTCGTGAAGGAAGCGCCGCCGATTCAAGTGGAGGCGCCATTGGAAGCGACGGCGGTCGTCACGGTCGGAGGACGGCTCGTGCAGCAACTGCGGCTCAAGCCGGGCGTGACGGTGCTGCGCGGCGTGCCGATCAATACGACGACGACGGAGGTGCTGGTGGAAGTGCGTGACGCGAGTGGAACGCGCGAGCAGCGGGTGTCGATCCCGCGTCCCGCCGGGTCCCCAGCAAGTGGAACGGGACGCGTCACGTTGGAAGGAGGTTGGGCGAGTGGCGCGTGGTACGCGGGTGTGGGAGGCGCGTACGGGTTGTCGCCCGAGTGGAGCGTGGAGGGAAGCGCGGCGTTGCGCGGTCCTGCTGCCGCGTTTCGCGCACGCTTGAACTACGCGTCGACGCCGTGGTTCGCGTCGGGCGCGCTCAGTGTCGGGGATGGACTGCTCGGCGGTGGAGTGACGGTACGTGGTGAAGCTGGAGCGCGCACCAGCGGCTGGACGTGGCGAGCGTCGGGAGAGTGGCGGTCGGACGACTTGACGAAGCGGAACGTGTCGCTGGACGCACGTTGGAACAGCATGCCGTGGCAGGCGTCTGGAGCGGTGACGTACAATTACGCACTCGACTTGTGGAGTGCCGAGGTGGCCGGCGGATACCGCGTGCCGTCCGGGTGGAGTGTGGAAGGCGCCGTGAAGTTCGACGTGAACGTCGCGAAGTTCACGGTGCGAGCGTCCGTGCCGCTGACTTCTCAGTCGTCGCTCGACGCCGTGTGGAGTGACGGGGTCGGCGTGACGTGGACGCAAGCGTGGGATGACGCGACGCGCACGCAAGTTGGTGTGGCTGCTGGCGTGCTGCGGGCGTCGCTGGAACGTCAAGGCGTGGTGGACGTGTCGGCGGCGTTGGATTCGCGGGGCACCTTGTCGGGAGGCGTGTCGGGAAGTGTCGCGCGAGCAGGGGGGCAGTGGCGTTTGACGAGCAGCGAAGGGAGCGGTGGGGTGCTCGTGCGAACGGGCGTACCGAACGTTCCCGTGCGTCTCAACGAGGTCGTGCGCGGCTCGACGGACGCGTCGGGTGAGGTGCTGCTGACTGGGCTGGCAGCCAACGTGCGGTACGCGTTGAGCGTCGCGCCGGACGCGCTGCCCATCAACGTGAGCGTCGTGGAGGACCGGGTGGAGTTCGAGTTGGGTGGGGCGGGGCTGCACGTACTGGATTGGACGGCGAACTTCCGGGTTTCCCGATGGGTGACGCTGCGTTGGCGTGACGGTCGCGTTGCTGCGGGCGGGCGGTTGGTGCTGGGAGATGAGGAAGTGTGGCTTGATGAGGCGGGCCGTGGGTTGGTGTTCGTGCCTGAGCGACGCGATGGGGTACTGGAAGTGGCGGGAGAGCGCTGCGCGGTGCGGTTGGATCCGGAATTAGCAGAGGCGAGGTGCTTGGACGGCTCGTGAAGCGTTCGAGGACACCCGTTCGAATGTTTGTGGTGACGCGCATCGTGTAGCGTGCGGAGCCGAAGTCATCCTGCCCGTCTGCCCGTTCAAGTCGTGAACGTCAACAGCCCTTGCGGTTGGACATGACGCGGCTGAAGTCTTGCCCCTGGCAATAAACGGAAAGGTAGAAATCGACGGAGCGCAGTTTGACGTTGGCCGTGCCAGTACGACTGTATGCGCGTGAAAGCCCTTGGACGGCACGAGGTGGATCAACTTGCCAAAGCAAGAGCATGTTATTGAACTTGGGTGGCCCCAGGACCGGGCTGTGGGAGGAAACAGGACGCGATGTCATGACCTTTTGTCCGCTGAGATGGACAAGACGCCTGCCCTGCTTATCGTCGGTTATGAGGGGTACGGCAACACCTGCTGCAAGCACGAAGAGCGCCGCGCATTGACCACCGAGGTGAAGCTGACCAAGGAAGCAAGGAGGGCGCCTCTTTGTGGTCGAGTGTCGGGACAAGCGAGATGGTGGTGTGAAGGGCATTTTTACTGCTTTCGTCCCTGTTGTCCCTATCGTCCCTTCGTCTTTCCTGGGATTGAAGATTTTTTATGCGGAATGCCGAAAGCGCCGCTGATCTTGACGTCCGTGCACGTTGCGGTGATGCTCGGTCTTCCCTGGCTCGTACGGATGCAAGATATCGACTTCCTTGAGGCGCGATCCAAGATCGGCGGGCGGCCGTGGGAAGGGGGCGCACATGATACTGGCGCATTGTTGCGCCGGTTCTGTCCTCGTGAGTTGAGGCCTCGGGTGGTGGGCGGAACGTTGAGTTTATGGTGGTCGCTGGGCCGAAGGTGAAAGAGGAGAGACCGGCACGACATGGTGTCGGCTTCTCCTCTTTTGAGGCCGTTTCATGGTGCGGGAGGCGCGGCCGAGTGCGATGCTTTTCGAACTGAAGCAGTTCCGAAACGAGAACGTGCCCGGTGCAAACGACTGGAAGGTCGCCGTTCGAGATGGCTTGGTAGATGAATGCGCGGCTCACGCCAAGGTGACACGCGGCTTCTTGCACGCTGAGGTACGCTGGGGCATTCACGAGGACGCCTTTCGCTCGTTCACGTACCGTTCCAGCGACTGGGCGTCGATGAGCCGCGCGTTGTTCAAGGTGGCGATGCGAATGGACGCGACGAGGCCGCGGTCCGCCCAAGACGCGATGGTTTTGCTGGAGACGCGCGCGCGTCGAGCGGCTTCGGACATTCCGATGAACTTTGTTTCGTTCATGCCGTGAGCGTGAGTCGGTTCGCGGGGGGTCAATTTCGATTTTGGTGGAACGGGAGGGTTGACTTCGGAGGTCTCCTCCGCGGGCAGCGTCTGCGAAGGTGGTGAGATGCGTCGTTGGGAGCGCCGGAGGGGGGATCGAATGACGTCGGGGTGTAGGGCGGCGACGGGAATGCGGATAATGCGTTGACCGATGATGACGTGTGGAAGGTGGCCGTCGCGGATGGCTTGGTAGATGAGGGCTCTGTGTACGCCGAGGTGGCGGGCGGCTTCGAGTACCGTGACGTACTGGTCAGGGGTCACGGTCGTGGCCTTCCGGAAGGTTGTGCCAAATCTGTGCCAAATCCGGAGCAGAAATGCTGGGTTGTGATCGTCTTATCCGATGAGAGCGCAGAATGGAGGGTGGGTAAAACCTCGCTGTAGACGTGGTTTAGCCGTCTTGTTCGGTCTTGCTGTCTGTTGGGCTTTCGTCTTCGCAATGAGGAGGTCAGGGGTTCGAATCCCCTCAGCTCCACCAAGACAACCCCGTCTTCGACGGGGTTTCTTCTTTTGCGCTTCGTAAACTAGCAGCCGGACCGCTCGAGCCTTGTCTCCTCGAACGCGGCCCCGTCATCCAGAGGGCACGACGATTCTTCCATCGCGCCCCTCGAAAGAACTTCCCGCACTCGCGCCATCGACGCGCGCACATGCGCCGAGTTCACCGAGAACCGCGCGCCCGCCGCCTTGTACCAGTTCGGGAAGCGTTCTCGGTCCCCGAGACGCAGCGCCGCTTCGTACGCTTCCAGCGCGCTCGCCGGGTCGTTCTGAGCGCGTCCCCAGAATTCCAGCGCGCCTAGGTCAGGCGAACGCGTAATTCAAATCGACGTGACTTTCCGCCGCAGTGAAAATTGCCTGTTGTTCGAATGAACGCCCAGGGCACATCGTCGAGATTTCAAGCGCACGGTCGCAGTGCCGGACTCGTTCGCCCTCCGATTCTCGTTTCCGCCCCGGCGAGGCACGAGGGCTGGTACCCTGTGATTCTCGAAGGACTAGCGCACGTCGTGGAGTTCTTCGCGTCGCTCGGCCGTGGGCCGAGCGACGCGAGTTGGGACGGCGCGAAGTTCTCGAACGCGAACCTCGCGGTCCGTACGGCAGCGTCTTCACTTCACCCGCCCCGAGCGCGGTCGTCACGGCGTTCCTCCACCTTCGGAAGACCACGGCATGATCCACGTCGCCGCCGACCCGGCCACTCGTCACACCCGGCCTTTCCAGGCTCGCGCCAGCAAGGAGTTCCGCATGACGACCAACCACGCCAGCACGCAGACCGTCACCTCGCACGACGGCACCCGCATCGCCTTCGACCGCTCCGGTACGGGATCGCCGGTGATCCTCGTGAGCGGCGGATCGGTGGATCACGCTTCCACCGCTCCCGTCGCCGCGCTGCTCTCGACGCACTTCACGGTGTACAACCTGCACCGACGCGGGCGGGGCGCGAGCGGCGACACGGCTCCCTACGCGGTGAAGCGCGAGGTCGAGGACATCGAAGCGGTCCTCGACGCGGCGGGCGGGTCGGCCTGCTTGTGGGGCTCGTCCTCCGGCGCGGTTCTCGCGCTGGAAGCGGCGCGGCTCCTGCCCGGCAAGATCCGGAAGTTGGCGTTGTGGGAGCCGCCCTTCGTCCTCGATCCCGCGCGTCGCCCGCCTGCAGACACGGCGCGCACCTTTCATGACCTCGTGGCGCAGGGCCGCCGGGGAGACGCCGCCGAGTACTTCATGAAAGACGTCGTGGGCCTGCCGCCGGAATTCGTGGCGAACGCGCGCCGCCAGCCTTGGTGGCCCAGGCAGGAAGCCTTGGCGCACACGCTGGAGTACGACGCGACCATCATGGGCGACTACGGCCTGCCCGAGGAGCGCGTTCGGCAGGTGAGCACCCCCACGCTGGTGCTCGACGGTGGCGCGAGCTTCGCGTTCATCCAGGAGGCCGCGCGCGCGGTGGCCGAGCGATTGCAAAACGGGCAGTACCGCACGCTGGAAGGGCAGACGCACGACGTGGACGCCAAGATCCTGGCGCCCGCGCTGCAAGAGTTCTTCGATACTTGAATCGCCGGGCCGCACGAAAGGACCGCCCCCTATGAAAGCCTCTGAGAACATCGATCGGCGCATCGCGAGCCTCGTCGACTGGCGTGGCTCGCTGCTGGCCCACCCGCGTACGCTGATCCTGACCGCCGATCCGAACCTCACCGAGGGATGGAAGTGGAGCAGCCCCGCCTGGTCTCGCCGTGGGCTGGTGTGCAGTGTCGGCGTCTTCCACGGTGCCGCCTTGCAGGACCCGCGTGGCTTGATGAACGCGGGCGACCTCGCGAAGGAGAGCCGCGGCATTGACCTTCGCGAGGTCGCCGAAGTCGGCCTTCAAGCGCTGAGCTGATCCGCGAGGCGGTCGCGTACAACCTCAGGGAGACTGGATCTCGTCACGAAGACCCGGCTTGAGGGCCGTCACATCGATGGGGACAGCGCCCGGCGCCAATTGTCTGCCCTCATCGAGTCTCCTGACCCCGGGTAGGGCGTAAGCAAGCTCTTGTTCACCAGAGCGTAGCAAGTCCGTCGACACCTTCACCTGCTCGTCGAGGACGCCGCTCACGTCCTGGTCTCCTCCACCAGCCAAGCCGACGGCACGTCCAAGTCTGCCCACGGGGCGGAAGGTGGTGAGGTCTGTCGTCCCACTGAGCACACCATGCCAGGTCGTCGAGAGCGGATGCGACCGAATGAAGTGCTACGTGTCGACGTCCAGTCTCGGTCGCTTACACCTCTCGTATGTTATAGGTGTAAGAAAGTCACTCGTTATGTCCGAGGCGCATTTTGCTTCGGCAACGAGGAGAGGTCAGAGGGGCGCCTTTCAGTGTCCTCCCCACCTCCAAGGAGAGAACCCATGAAACTTCTGCTCACGTCCGCCGGAATCAAGAACTCGAGCATTCACGGCGCACTCGTCGACCTCTTGGGCAAGCCGATCGCGGATGCCACCGCCCTCTGTATTCCCACGGCAGGCTACGGACATCCGCAGACGAATCCCGGCCACGCCTGGCGATTCATCAGCGGACAAGAACCCCGAGCGCCGATGTGCGAGTTGGGGTGGAAGTCGGTGGGCGTGCTGGAACTCACGGCGCTTCCCAGCATCGGACAGGACCGCTGGGCGCCCTGGGTGCGGGAAGCCGACGTCCTGCTGGTGAATGGCGGTGACGCTCTGTACCTGTATCACTGGATGCGGGCGTCCGGGCTGACGGAGCTTCTGCCGTCCCTGACCGACAAGATCTGGGTGGGATTGAGCGCCGGGAGCATGGTGATGACGCCTCGCATCGGGAAGGACTTTGTGGGATGGTCACCGCCCAGCGGAAGCGATGAAACGCTGGGCGTCGTCGACTTCTCGATCTTTCCGCACCTGGACCACCCCGATCTGCCGTGGAACACCATGGTCAACGCGGAGCGGTGGGCGGCGGGCATCGAAGGTCGGGCGTACGCGATCGACGACGAGACCGCCATCAAAGTGGCGGACGGGCGCGTCGAGGTGGTTTCCGAAGGGCACTGGAAGTTGTTGCGGCCTTGATGCCGAGAACCTGCACGCAGATTTCTCCGAGTTGTACGGATGTCGCCGGACGATTTCGGTGGACGCCGGAAGACTGATGCCGTTGCCCTTTGCGCGTGTACGTTCGACGATCCGTCACCTTGAGGTTCTTGGCCATGACGGGGAGTCGGGCACGGTTTGGCTTCACGTGACTTGAGGTGAGGGCCCTCGGCGGCTCAGCACCGTCCCGTAGCCTGGAGGGCGTCTCTTCAGGGATGCCACACACGTCCGATCGTCATCGCGCTCGTCCAGGGGGATTCCTGCATGAACCTGAAGCTTCTGCTGCTCGGCGCCTCGCTCCTCTTCCCCGTTGCCTTCGCGGTCGGCGGAGCGCAGCCTCCACCCTCGACGTCCACCGACCTCGCCGCCTCGCTTCGGTCCGTCGCCCGTTCCGTCAGCGACGATTTGCGCACGCTCGAGCCGATCGTGCAACTCGCGAAGGACGCTCGGCTCGTGCTCATCGGCGAGGGTACGCACGGAACGCACGAGTTCTACCGAACGCGCGCCGAACTCACGAAGCGGCTCGTTCAAGAGTACGGATTCGACGCCGTGGTGATCGAAGGCGACTGGCCGGACGCGCAGCGCGTGAACCGCTTCGTTCGCCTCGAAGGCGCCGACACCACTCCCGAGCAGGCGCTTTCGAACTTCACGCGTTTTCCCCGCTGGCTGTGGCGAAACACGGTCGTGCGGGACTTCGTGGGCTGGTTGCGAGCGACGAACGTGACGCGCGCTTCGTCGGACCGGACCTCGTTCTACGGCATGGACTTGTACAGTCTGCCCGCGTCGAGGCTCGAAGTCCTTCGCCTGCTGGGCACCCTCGACACGGCGAGCGCGGAGCGCGCCCGCGCGCGGTACGCCTGCCTGGCCTTGATCGGGACGCCGTTGCAAGACGATCCCGGCACGCCCGAGACCAGCAACGGAGCGTCTTGCACGAGGAACGCCGCCGACGTCTTCGCAGACGTCTTGCGTCTCACGGCGCAGCGCCGAGCTCGCCTCGACGCGTCACGCGAGGCGCTGTTCGATTTGGAGCAAAACGCGAGGATCGTGAAGAACGCCGTGGCGTACGAACGCGCCGCCCTCGACGTGTTCGGAGCGTCGTCCTCGTGGAACGTGCGCGACAGCCACATGTTCGAGACCCTCGAGGCGATCCGGGCGCATCTCGGCGCGACGTCGAAGATCGTGGTGTGGGCTCATAACTCGCACTTGGGCGATGCGCGCGCGACCGAGATGGGGCGAAGCGGAGAGCACAACGTCGGACAACTCGTGCGGCAGCGGTACGGAGCGGGCGCCTTGCTCGTCGGATTCACGACGCACACCGGCACGGTGACGGCCGCCGAGGAGTGGGACGGTCCGCCACGCACGATGCAAATCCGTCCGTCGCTGGAATCCAGTTACGAGCGGCTTTTTCACGACACGGGCCTCGCGCGCTTCATGCTGGAGTCGAAGCGCGCCCCGTTGGCCTTGCGTCAAGAGCGCCTGGAGCGGGCGATCGGCGTACAGTACCTTCCGGCCACGGAACGCCTCAGTCACTACTTCAGCGTGAATCTCCCCGCGCAGTTCGACGTGGTGGTCCACTTCGACGTGACGCGCGCGCTCGAACCGCTCGACTCCGCGGGACGGTGAGGGCGGAACCTGAGCGCGTCGAGGCACGACAACCGGGCCGCGAGGACACGCCGAGTCGCCCCAGGCGCACGAAGAAAACCCCGTCACCGACGGGGTTCCTGTTGGTTCTCGCGCGGTTTCAAGACGTCGTTCGGGAAGTCCCGGAGCGTCTGGAGTTCCACCAGCGCAGAAGCGGCGGGCCGAGCAGGACGATTCCGACAACGATCAGGATCGTCGCGCTGAGAGGTCGCGTGAAGAACACGCCGTAGTCGCCTTGGCTGATCGCGAGGGCGCGGCGGAACTGCTGCTCGGCGATGGGTCCGAGGATCATTCCGACGATGGCAGGAGCGACCGGGAAGTCGAAGCGGCGCATCGCGAAGCCCACGAGACCGATGAGGTACAGCAGGACGAGGTCGAACACGGAGTTGTTGAGGCTGTACACGCCGAGCGTGGCGAACACGAGGATGCCGCCGTACAAGAGCGGACGCGGAATTTCGAGGAGTCTCGCCCAGAACTTCGCGAGCGGCAAGTTCAGCACGAGCAGCATCACGTTTCCCACGTACAAGCTCGCGATGAGTCCCCACACGAGCGCCGGGTTCGTCGCGAACAAGAGGGGACCGGGCTGCAAGCCGTACTGCTGAAACGCGGCGAGCAGAATCGCGGCCGTCGCGGACGTCGGCAAGCCGAGCGACAAGAGCGGCACGAGCACGCCCGCGGCGGCCGCGTTGTTCGCCGCTTCGGGTCCAGCCACGCCTTCGATGGCCCCTTTGCCGAACTCATCCTTGTGCTTGCTGAGGCGTTTTTCGAGCAGGTACGACAAGAACGTCGGCATCTCCGCGCCGCCTGCCGGAAGCGCTCCGAACGGAAAGCCGAGGAGGGTGCCGCGCAGCCACGGCTTCCAGCTTCTCGCCCAGTCCTCGCGGGTCATGCCGACGCGACCCTTGAACTTCATCACGGCGTCTTGGGCGCCGCGCAGCTTCGACGCCACGTACAGCGTCTCGCCCACCGCGAAGAGGCCCACGACGACCGTGACGACGTCGATGCCGTCGAGCAGTTCGGGCCGTCCGAGGTCGAAGCGCGCTTGCCCGGTTTGCAAGTCCGTGCCGACCAGCCCGAGGCCGAGACCGAAAAACAGGCTCACGAGGCCGCGCAACGGCGAGCTTCCGAGGAGCGCCGACACGGCAGTGAAGGCCAGCACGGTGAGGGCGAAGTACTCGGCGGGTCCGAACTGAAGCGCGAACGACACCATGGCGGGCGCGGCGAAGGTGAGGGCGAGCGTGCCGAGCGTACCGGCGATGAACGACCCGATCGCCGCGGTCGCGAGCGCGGCGGGCGCTCGCCCTCGGCGCGCCATCTGGTTGCCTTCCATCGCCGTGACGATAGAGGCGCTTTCACCGGGCGTCTTGAGCAGGATGGACGTCGTCGATCCACCGAACATCGCGCCGTAGTAGATGCCGGCGAACATGATGAACGCGCTCACAGGACTGAGCTTGAGGGTGACGGGCAGCAGCAGGGCGACGGTGAGCGCGGGGCCGATGCCCGGCAGAACGCCGACGGCCGTGCCGAGGACCGCGCCGATGAGGGCGAACAGCAAGTTCTCGGGCGTCAGGGCCGTGGAGAATCCGTTGAGGAGGGCCGCGAGGGTCTCCATCACAGCACGCCCTTGAGCAGGCCGGGCGGCAACGTGAGGCCGAGGCCGTGCGTGAACAAGACGTACACGACGACCGAGAGCAGCACGGCCACCACGAGGTCGCGCACGATCCACGTCGAGTGAAAGCCGCGCGCCGCGCACCAGAACAGAACGGTGGACGCGAGCACGAAGCCGAGGACGTTGAGAAGCAGCATGTGCGCCACCAAGCCCAGCGTGAGCCAGCCGATCGAACGCCAGTTCGTCGGCGCGTCGGGATCGGCGTCCTCCTCGGCGGCAGGCTGGGCGCGTTCGCCGCGAAGCGCTCCGATGGCGAGAATCACGCCGACGCCAAGCAAGCCGAACGAGACGAGCAACGGAAAGAAGCGCGGGCCGACGCGGGCGTAACCGGGATTGACGTCGATCATGAAGGTCTCGACAAGGAAGAACGCGCCGAGCGCCACGACGCCGAGGGCCAGCGCGAGGTCGCCAAGGGAAATGCCCCGCGAAGGCGGGGCGGTAGAGTCGGGCATCGTCACGGCAAGCGTCCGATCACTTCACGAGGCCGATGCTCTTGAGTACCTTGTTGATGCGGCTTTGCTCGACTTTGAGGAACACGTCGAACTTGCTGCCGCTTTGGTACAAGTCGATCCAATTGCGCTTCGCGAGCGTTTCTTGCCATTCCTTGCTGGCGTGCAGCTTGTCGAGGGCCGCCACGAGCGTCGCCTTCTCGGCGGCGCTGATGCCCGGAGGGGCGACGATGCCGCGCCAGTTGGCGAGTTCGACGTTGAGGCCGCCTTCGATGAAGGTCGGCGCGTCGATGCCCTTCACGCGTTTCTTCGCGCTGATGCCCAAGACGCGCAACTGCCCCGTCTTGATTTGCGCTTCGAACTCGCCGTAGCCGGCGATACCGGCGGCGACTTGATTGCCGAGCACGGCCGCGAGCGTCTCGCCACCGCCCGAGAAGGGAATGTAGTTGATCTTCGACGTGTCGATGCCGGCCGCTTCGGCGAGCAGACCCACCGTGATGTGGTCGGTGCCGCCCGCGCTTCCGCCCGCGATGGGAAGGCCCGGGTTCTTCCTCCAGTCGGCGGCGAGGTCGGCGAGCGTCTTGTACTTGCTGACGGTGGGCACCACGAGCACTTCGTACTCGCCGGTGAGACGCGCGATGGGCGTGACACGCTCCAACGTCGCCTTGCTCTTGTTGGTTTGGATCGCGCCGACCATCACGAGGCCCATCGTCATAAGGAGGTTGCCGTCGCCGCGGCTGTTGAGCAATTGCGCGAGGCCGATCGTGCCGCCCGCACCGGGCACGTTGAATACTTGCACGGCGCCCGTGATCTTGTTGTCTTGCAGCACTTGCTGAATGGCGCGCGACGTCTGGTCCCACCCGCCGCCGGGCGAGGCGGGCGCCATGATACGCAAGTTGTTCAGGGTCTGCGCGGACGCGAGGGGCAGGTTCGTCATGACAAGGGCGGCGAGAAACAGCGTTTTCTTCATAACTTCCTCCTGCAAGAAAAGGGCACGCGTCACGGCGGCCAGTCGCCGCGTGTGGCCCTCTGTTGTGTGGTACGGCGAGTCTAGGTCACGCGTCTTCAAGCTGCAAGGCGTCGCGTCCAACGCTTAATTTCGTGGCTTGCGTGCCCGAGCGGGCGTGGACAAAACGCACGAAAGCTTGCCCCAGGGCGTCGGTGCTCTAGACTGGACGGTAACGTCTGTCGTTTCGAACGCACGCGGTCAAGCCGCTCGTGTGAGGTCGCCATGAATCTCGCTGGTCCACGCTTCGCTCGCTCGTCTTGGAAGGTTCGTCCGCTTCGTCTCGGAATCGAAGGTCGGTTGGTGTTGCTGCACTTGCTCGTGCTGAGCGTGTTGACGTTGCTGCTCGCCAGCATTCAGGTGCTGTCGTTGCGACGCACCGTGCAGCACGATCTCGGTCAGCGAGCGCTCGCCGCGTCTCGCCTCGTCGCGCAACTGCCCGAGGTCATGCGAGGCGCCGCCGTGGGACGGCAAGACGCCAAGCTGAACGCGTTCGTCAATCGCTTGCGTGCTCAAGTCGGAGCGGATTTCATCGTCGTCGGCAACCGCGACGGCGTGCGACTCACGCATCCGCGCCCCGATCGCCTCGGCCTGCCCATGGAAGGCGGCGACAACGACGCGCCCTTCGCGGGCCGGGAGATCGTGAGCGTCGCGCAAGGTTCGCTGGGGCTCAGCGTGCGCGGAAAAGTGCCCGTCTTGAACGCGGGCGGACGCATCGTCGGCGTCGTGTCCACGGGGTATCTCATGCCACGCGTGCACGCGCTCGCCGTGCAGGCGGTGGGGTCGCTCGTGCCGTGGTTCGTGCTGGCCCTCGCGCTCGGGACGCTCGGCGCGATTCTCGTCGCGCGCACGTTGAAGCGCGCGATCCTCAACCTCGAACCGCAGCAGATCGCGGCGCTCGTGCGCCAACAACGCGCCGTCCTCGCGGCGCTTCGCGAAGGCGTGCTTGCCGTGAACGCGGACGGCGTCATCGTCCTCGCCAACGCGCGCGCCTCGGAGTTGCTGCCGAGGGGATCGGGTCGGCGTGTCGTGGACGTTTGGCCCGAGTTGGCGTTCGCGGCGAGCCGAACGGGCATGCCGAGTCACAACTTGGAGTTGCGCCTCGCGCACCTGCCGATCTTCGTGAATTTGGAGCCGCTCGAGGGCGGCGGGTTCGTGGCGACGCTGCGTGACCGCGCGGAAGTGCTCGCGCTCGCCGAGGAGCTCACGTCCGTGCGAGGCTTCGTGGAAGTGCTGCGCGCCCAGTCGCACGAGTACCTCAACCGCCTGCACACCATCAACGGCTTGTTGCAACTCGGGCGTCCCGACGACGCACGGCACCTCATCCACTCGGAAATCGAAAACGACGCGACGCTGCGCGACTTGATGCACGACCTTCGCACGCCGCGCCTCGTGGCGCTCTTGATGGGCAAGCGCGAGCGAGCGCACGAACTCGGCGTGGTCTTTCGCGTCGAAGCGGGCTCGAACCTCTCGGCGCGGTGGAACGGCGTGATCGACGTGCTCGTCACGACGATCGGCAACCTCACGGAAAACGCTTTCGAAGCGTTGCGGGGCCGGGCCGGCACGGTCACCGTGTCGATCGGCGAGGACCCCGACGGCGTGCAGATCGAAGTCGTCGACGACGGTCCCGGCGTCGCGCCGGACGTGCGAGCGAGGCTGTTCGAGCACGGCGCGTCGAGCAAGGGCGAAGGGCGCGGCTACGGCCTCGCGCTCGTTCGGACGCGCGTCGAGGCGCTCGGCGGCAGCATAAGGCACTTTCGTCGCGAGTCCTTCACGGTGTTTCAAGTGAACTTGCCGCTCACGGCGGCCGGTCAGACGTCGGTGGAAGGAGAGAGCGCGTGATTCGCGTAGTCCTCGTCGAGGACGACTTGCGCGTCGCGCGCGTGAACCGCGACCTGCTCGAAGCCGATCCTGAAGTGCACGTCCTCGGAACGGCGACGAGCGTGGCGGAGGGCGATCAACTCGTGCGTCACCTGCGGCCCGACCTCGTGCTGCTCGACGTCTACCTTCCCGACGGAACGGGCCTCGACTTGCTGCGGTCTTGGCGTGCCCGCGGCGAAGTCTTCGACGTCCTCATGGTGACGGCGGCGGACGACGCGGGCGTCGTGCAAAGCGCGTTGTCGCACGGCGCCTTCGATTACCTCATCAAGCCGTTCGACCGTTCGCGTCTCGGCGACGCCCTCGCTCGCTTTCGCCGCCGAAAAGCGCTCACCGGAGCGACGTTCGATCAAGCGAGCCTCGATCGGTACCTCGGCGTCGCGAGCGCCGCGCCACTTCCGAAAGGGGTCGACGCGAGGACGCTGGAGCGCGTGGCGGACTTGTTGACGCGGCATCCCGACGGTTTGAGCGCCGAGGACGTCGGCGGCTTGGTCGGCTTGAGCCGTCCGACGGCGTGGCGGTACTTGGAGCACCTCGTCGGGACGGGACGGGCGCGGCTCGATTACCAGTACGGCGCGGGCCGCCCTTCGAAGCGGTACAAGGCGCACGGCGCCCGAAACAACGAGGATTCGGGCGCGCGCTCCTGAAGAACGTCTTGGAGATCGGCGCGCTCTTGGAGCGCCCCTCGAGTGCCCGACTACCAGGCGTACGCTTCCGGCGCTTGCCCTCCCGGTCCGGGCCAAATCGCGTCGAGTTCCTTCAAGGTGTCGTCCGTGAGCCGCACCTCCAACGCCCGCAAGCTGCCGTCCAACTGCTCGAGGGTGCGCGGTCCGATGATCGGCGCGGTGACGGCGGGTTGATGCAGCAGCCAAGCCAAGGCCACATCGGCAGGGTGTTCGCCGAGCGTTCGGCACAGCGCCTCGTACCGTTCGAGTTGCGGTCGGTGCTTCTCGATTTGCGCTTGCATGCGCTCGCTCGCTCGGCGGCCCTCGGCCGCCTTTTGCAGCGCGCCGCCCAGCAAGCCGCCTCCGAGCGGACTCCAAGGAATCAAGCCCAGCCCGAACGCTCGGCACGCCGGAACGACTTCCAACTCGACCATGCGAGCTTGCAAGTTGTAGAGGCTTTGCTCGGACACCAAGCCCATGAAGTGCCGTTGCGCCGCGAGCGAGTTGGCGTGCGCGATGTTCCAGCCCGCGAAGTTGCTCGAACCGACGTACAACACCATGCCTTGTTGCACGAGCCACTCCATCGCTTGCCACACTTCTTCCCAAGGCGTGGCGCGGTCGATGTGATGCATCTGGTACAAGTCGATGCGGTCGGTCTTGAGTCGGCGCAAGCTCTCCTCGCACGCTTTGCGAATGTGGTACGCCGAGAGCTTTTGATCGTTGGGCCCCTCGCCCATCTTGCCGTAGACCTTGGTGGCCAAGACGATGCGGTCGCGCCGACTCGGATCTTGTTCCAGCCAACGCCCGATGATCTGCTCGGTCACGCCTTCGCCTTGCTTCCAGCCGTACACGTCGGCGGTGTCGAAGAAGTTGAGGCCCAACTCGAGCGCGCGGTTCATGATGTGGTGCGAGTCCTCCTCGTTGGCTTCGGGCCCGAAGTTCATGGTACCGAGGCAAAGGGGGCTGACTCGGAGCCCGGTCCGACCAAGATGACGGTAATCCATACGATCCTCCTCGCTTGGTTCGGCTGACCCTACGCCCCGCTTTCGCCGCCCGGGCAGAGACGGCCCACATTGTGAAGAGACACCGCACCGACATTCCGGCGAGGAACACGCCGAGGTCGGGCGTCGACGACATTCCGGCGGGAATCGTGACGCGGCATGGCGCTATCATCGAGCCGCATGGCAAGAGAACGAAACTGGGCGGGAAACGTCGAGTACGACGCGGCGAGGTGGCACGCGCCGACGACGGTGGACGAGGTGCGACAGATCGTGCGAAACGCCGATCGCGTGCGGTCGCTCGGCACGCGGCACACCTTCAACGACCTCGCGAACACGGCGGCGGACTTGCTGTCGACCCACCTCCTGAACCGCGTGGTGGCGCTCGACGAGGAGGCGCGCACGGTGACGATCGAGGGCGGCGTGCGTTACGGCGAGCTCGGGCGCTTTCTGCACGCGCGGGGCTTCGCGCTGCACAACCTCGCGTCGCTGCCGCACATCTCGGTGGTGGGCGCGTGCGCGACGGCCACGCACGGGTCGGGCGACCGCGCGGGAAACCTCGCGACCGCCGTGACGGCTTTGGAACTCGTGACGGCGAGCGGCGACGTCGAGACCTTCTCTCGGGCCTCGCACCCGGACGTCTTTTCGGGCATGGTCGTGAATCTCGGCGCGCTCGGCGTGGTGACGAAGGCGACCTTGCGAGTCGAGGCCGCGTTCGACGTGCGGCAAGACGTGTTCGAGGATCTCGCGTTCGAGGCGTTCGAGCAGCACCTCGACGACGTGACGGGCGCGGCAGACAGCGTCAGCTTCTTCACGGATTGGAAAGAGCCGCTGTTTCATCAGGTGTGGCACAAGCGGCGAATCGGCGAGGAACGTTTCGAGCCGACGCGAACGTGGTTCGGCGCGCGGCGAGCGACGTCCGACCTGCACCCCTTGCGAGGCTTTCCGGCGACGTCTTGCACGCCGCAACTCGGCGTGCCGGGTCCGTGGCACGAGCGGCTTCCGCACTTCCGCTTGGAGTTCACGCCGAGTGTCGGCGAGGAGTTGCAAAGCGAGTTCTTCGTGCCGAGGCGTCACGCGCCGAGCGCGCTTCGCGCGGTGCGGGAGCTTCGGGCGGTGCTGGCGGACGTCTTGCTCGTGTCGGAGCTTCGCACGGTCGCCGCCGACGACTTGTGGCTCAGCCCGTGCTTCAAGGAGGCGTGCGTCGGCTTCCACTTCACGTGGCGGCGCGACGAGGCGAGGGTACGCACGGTCCTGCCGCGCTTGCAGGAGGCGCTCGCCGAGTTCGACGCGCGGCCGCACTGGGGCAAGCTCTTCACGACGGCGCCTCGACGTCTGCGCGAAGTCTTCGTCAAGCTCCCCGACTTTCAACGCCTCGCCGAGACGTTCGACCCGACCGGAAAGTTCCGCAACGCGTTCGTCGAGGGCGTGCTGTCAGCGCGTTGAACGCGCGGCGAGGCGCGCGGCGAGCAGCAGCAACGCGACGTTCAACACGGCGATGACGAGAAACAGGGCGCGCGGGCGATCGTGGTAGATCCAGCCCGCGAGTCCGGCGGCCGGAGTGGACAGCAGCAGCGCCGTGAGCTGCACGCCCGAGTAGAGATCCGCGCTGCCCCGCTCGGGAAGGCGGGCGAACAGCACGGTGTCACGGTACGTCTGCGTCAGGAAGGTCGCGGCGGACACGATCATCACCACGAGTAACAGCGAGGCAAGTTGCCCGGGCGGCACGATCAGCAGCAAGAGCGCGCCGATCGCGCCGACGGCGCGCGTGAACAGCAGCGTGCGCTCGGGAAGCACGTGCGCGATGCGCCGCAGCACGAAGGCGTACATCAGGATCGTCACGGCGGCCGAAGCGACGGGGACGAAGGACAAGGCGGCGACGCTCGCGCCGAGCACTTCGCGGTAATACAGGATCTGAAAGAGGCTCATCTGCTCGATGAACACGCTCAGGACGTAGAAGGCCGTCACGAGCGGCAACCCCGAGTGGGCGCGCAACGTCGCCAGGTGCCGTCCCGTTTCGCGCAGGCTTTGCAGCGGGTCGAGGTCGCGGTGCTCCAGCATCGCCGCTTGCCCCACGCGCGTTTCGTCGGTGAGGGCGTTGCGCCAGAAGAACATCACCGTCATGCCGACCGCGCCCAAGGCGTAGTACGCGCGCAGCGTCGCCTCCGCGCCGATGGACGTCATGACGAGCCCGACGAGGGGGGTGAGCAGACCGCACAACGCCACGATGAGGTTCAAGATGCCCAGCACGCGCGCCCGCTGCGTCTGCGGCACGTCCTCGACGACGAGCAGACTCCACGAGACGGTCACGATGCGGTTCGTCGCGTTCAGCACGCCCGCGATCACGAACGCATCGAAATTACCGGCGAGTGCCCACAGCGCCATGGGAACGGACCACGACACGAGGTCCCAAAAGAGCGTCGTGCGCTTGCGACCCATGCGGTTCGTGATGGGCGCCGCCAGAATCTGGAACACGAACGAGAACGCGAGGGTGATCGAGCCGACGATGCCGATTTGCGGGCTCGTGAGACCGACTTCGCGCATGTACAGCGGCGCGTAGTACAGCACGACCGTCCCGAAGACGGCCCAAAGGGGTTCGGTGACGATGGCGCCGCGCGCGTTGCGCGGCAGACCGTCGAGGGAAGGCAGGAAGCGGCGAAGGGAAGCGTTTCGGATGAGGTCTCCAGACAAGGCGAGTTCGAGGCGAGGTGGGAAAGGGGACGCTTGGGCCCATCATAAAGTCACGGTGCGTACGACGGACGCGCGGACCACTCGAAGGCCGCGAGGTTCACGGCGGGCGGTTCGCCGAGGGCGCGCAGGGCGGCGGCCTCGCCGACGGCAGGCGAGTGCTTGAAGCCGTGCCCGGAGCAGGCGGAGACGACCGTGACGCGCGGCGAGAACGGCGCGGCGTCCACGAGAAAGCCTCCGTCGGGCGTGGCGGTATACAGGCACGTCTCGGCGCGCAGCAGACGTGGAGACAACGCGTTCACGCGGCCCGCGAGGTGACGCTCGAAGAGGTCGGTCGCTTCGTCGGGGCGAACGTCTCGGCGTACCGTGTCGGGCGTGGACGTCACGCTCAGTTGCTCGGTGGCGACCTTCACGCCCCCGCCGCGCGTCACCTCGGGAAAGCCGTAGAAGTGCGCGTCACCCTCGCCGTGCTGCCAGATGAACACGGGAGCGTGGGCGGCGTCGAAGACGTCGGGACGGCTCGGTTCGAACCAACACAGCACCTGGCGGTACACGCGGGCGCGCTCTGCGAACGCCTCGCCGAGCAGATCGCTCGTCCACGCTCCCGCGCTCAGCACGACCGAGGCGGCCTCCAAAGTCTCCCCTGCCGTTCGGACGCGCACGCGGTCCCCGGCGGCCTCCAGGGTGAGCGCGGGCGTGTTCGCGCGAATCTCGGCGCCGTCCGCTCGGGCGCGCCGAAGGTGCGCGGCGATGCAGCGTTCGGGCAGCAAGGCGCCCGCGTGCGGCTCGAAGTACGCGTGCTCGTGCTCGCTCAGCGTGAAAGCCGGGAAGCGACGCGCGACGTCCCGGGCAGACAATTGTTCGTGCCGTACGTCGAATTGCTGCGCGACTCGAATCGTGCGGGCGGCGAAGTCGAGGTCGTCCGCCCGCTCGTCGCCCACGATGAGGGCGCCCGTGCGAAGAAGCAACGTCTCGCCGCTCCAAGCTTCCAAGTCGCGCCACAAGGCGTTCGAGCGGCGCACGAGCGGCACGTACGCGGGTCCCTCGGCGGTCGCTTCGCGTGTGATGCGCGTTTCGCCGTGGCTGGAGCCCAAGACGTGCGGCGGATCGAAGCGGTCGAGGCCGACGCAGCGAGCGCCACGGCGCGCGGCGCTCGACAAGGCCGCGCTTCCCACCGCGCCGAGGCCGATCACGAGAACGTCGTACAGCATGCCCCACTTTGCCACACGCTCAGGGCGTCGGCGAATCCACTTGCGCCAGCGCGCCGTGTTCGCTGGTAGGGGGCGTCGGGCGCGCGGGCAGGCGGATCTCGGCTTTCAAGCCGCCGAGGTCGCTGCGGCCCAACGAGAACGTCCCGCCGTGCTGACGTGAGATGCCCGAGACGAGCGCGAGGCCCAGACCCGCTCCTTCGCTGCCTTGCAAGCCGAGACCACGCTGAAAAGGTTTTTGCAGTCGCTCGGCGTCCTCGTCGGGAATGCCGGGGCCGTCGTCCTCCACGACGAGGACGCTCTCGTCGCCCTGCGCGCCCGCGCGGACGCGCACCGCGCCGCCTTCACGAACGTAGCGGGCGGCGTTTTGAACGAGATTCGACGCGGCGAGCAGCAGCACGGTACGGTCCCCGGCGGCGGGCGCGGACGTGAGGTCGAGCGTGAGGGTAAGCCGACGCTCGCGCAGCGCCGACGAGTGCACTTCGCTCGCCTCCAAGGCGAGGTCGGCGAGGTCCAAGTCTTCACGGTTCGCGTCGACGCTCGTACGCGCGAGGGCCAGCAAGCGGTCGGCGAGACGCGAAAGGTCGGTCGAGACGCCCTCGATCTCGGCGAGGGCTGCTTGGTACTGCAGAGGGCTGCGCTCACGCTCCAAGGCGAGCGAGGCGCGCGCGCGAATCACGGCGAGCGGCGTGCGCAGTTCGTGCGCGGCGGCGAGCGCGAACGCCCGCTCGTGCTCGATGAGGTCGGCGAGACGGTCGAGCATCGCGTTGATCGTTTCGGTGAGGCGCGCCATCTCGTCACGGCCCGGCGAATGGGGCACGCGCTCTCGGTAGCGACCCGACGCGGCGATGCGGGCCGCGAGCCTCGTGACTTGCCCGACGGGCCGAAGCGCTCGGCCTGCCAAGAGGTACCCGCCGAGAAAGCCCAGCAGGATCACGAGGGGCGCGACGACCGAAAAGACGTGCGTCACGCCTTCCAAGCTCGAAAGCAGTTCGTCCTCGGCGCGAAAGGCGCGCACCCAACCGCCCGAGGGCAGGCGCGCGGTGAGGATGCGGTAGCCGTTGACGCGCACGAATCCCTCGATGAGCGGCAAGGTGAGGGGCGGCGTGCCGGACGCGACCGCGCCGTCCTTGCCGAAGGTCACGACCGTGGCGAGGCCGGGCGGCGTCGGTCGACTCACCCGAGGGCGGTTGTCGTTTCGGTCGCTGTCGAAGTTACGCCGAAAGCCTTCGTACGGCTGTGGATACTGCGATCTTCGCACGTCCTCGGCGACGCGCGCGGCGACCCCCGTTCGCAGCGACGCGTCGAGGACCCCGACGAGCGTTCCGCGCACGGAGAAGTACAGCGCGAGAAACATCGCGAGCATCATCGCGGCGGAAACGACGCTCGCGAGGAGGGCGAGGCGCAGGCGGATGTTCACGACAAGCCGCGTCCGAGGCGGTAGCCGGCGCCACGAATCGTCTCGATGATGGCGTCGCCGAGTTTGCGCCGCACCGAACCCACGTAGACGTCCACGATCTTGGCGTCCACGCTACGGTCGGTCGCCCAGAGGCGGTCGAGCAGTCCCGCGCGCGAGAAGGTCCGCCCGGGGTTGAGCGCGAAGCACTCTAGCAAGGCGTACTCGCGGCCCGTCAACGGAACGACCTTGCCCGCGAGGCGCACTTCGTGCGACGTCACGTCGAGGACGGCGCCCGTGGGAAGCTTCACGACGTTGTCGGCGAGGCCGCCCGCGCGGCGCACGAGCGCCATGACGCGCGCGCGCAACTCGCGAAAGTCGAAGGGCTTCGTGAGGTAATCGTCGCCGCCCGACGTGAGACCCGTGACCTTCGAGTCGATGTCGCCGAGCGCCGTGAGAAACAAGATCGGCGTGGCGTTGCCGCTCGAGCGCCACTCCCTGGCGAGCCGGAAGCCCGCGTCGGGACCTTCGGGAAGGCCGACGTCGAGAATCACGAGATCGTAAGGGTAGAGGTCGGCGAACGAGCGGGCGGACGCCGCGTCGGCGACGTGATCGACGATGAGGCTTTCCTCGGCCAGGCCCTCTTTCAGGACCGTGCCGAGGCGAGGATCGTCTTCGACGAGCAGGACGCGCACGATGACCTCAGGTCGCCAGTCGCATGAGGGCGATCACGACGACCGCGCCGCCCACCATGACGAGAAGTGCCTTCACGCGAATCTTGCGCAGGTAGAAGAGCAGCGCGAGGCCCGTGACGGAAATCAGCGTGAGGAAGAGGCCCGACACGTCGATCACCCACGCCCACGCGCTGCCCGCGTCGCGTCCGCGGTGAAGGTCGTTCATGACGGCGACGAAGCCTTGCGCGTCGACGTTCACGCTGTACTTGCCGCTCGGCGCCTCGATCAGCACGTCGGCGGAGTAGCCGGGCGCGCGAAACGAGAGGCTCGCCTCACCCGCGTCGAAACGCGTGTCCTGCGCGCGACCGCGCAAGTTGTGCGCGGCGCGCAAGTCCTCGGCGACCGTCAGCCAATCGACGCTCTCTCCTTGAATCCAACCGCGGGGCAAGGTGCCGCTGAGTTCGCGCCGCGCCTCCATGGAACCGAACGTCCAGTCGGGGTGATTGAGGGTGATGCCCGTCAGCGAGAAGAACAGCACGACGAGCAAGCTGATCATGGACGTGTAGATGTGCAGCCAGCGCAGCGTGGCGTTCGTGCGCGCCTTGAGGGTACGAGGGCGAGGCTTCACCCTCGCCTCGCTCACCTTGGGTTCAGGCGTGCTCGCGGTACTCAAGGATCACTCCGGAGATGTCGTTGTTGCCGTCGAGAGTCTTCTTGAAACCCTTCGCGCCGATCGTGACCTTCTCGCTCACCAAGCTGTACGGACCGTGCTCGCGCGCCGTCTCCACGAAAATCGTGTACTCGCCTTGCGGCAACGGCGCCTTCTTGTCGTCCTTGCCGTCCCACACCAGCGTGTACTTGCCCGGGTTGCGAGTCGGCGCGGACACGGTGTCGACGAGCGTGTCGGTGTTCGTGGCCGATCGGTACCAGCGGCGCAACTCGGGAATGTAGCGCGGCCCGCGTCCTTTGGTTTCCACCCACAGGCTCAAGGTGCGCACTTCCTTGCCGCTCGCGTTTTCGATCCACACCGCGACGTACGGGCGGTTGTAGCGGAAGCCGGACGGCGCGGCGAGTTCGACGGTCACGGCGAGTTCCATGTCGGCGTCCCACTTCGTCGTGGCGGTCGTGCCTTGCGCGAAGGCGGGAAAGCGCGACAAGGCGAGGCCGAAGGTCGCGAGGGCCGCTTGTCCGATGAAGCGGCGGCGAGAGACCGACCGAGCGGCGGGGAAGTTGTCGTTGGAATCGTGGCTCATACGGTCTCCTTGAAGGTGAGGGCGGTGGGGGGCCAAGTACGGTTGGTGTGACGAGCGCGGTCCGACGTGACGAGCAACACGCCCACGCCGACGTCGTCGGCGAGGCGCAAGCCTTCGTGCGGCGGCACGACGCCCACGATGGTGGCGAGAACGTCCGCCGTCAAAGCGTCCTTCGCGAGGACGGACGCCGAGACGACGTGCGAGACGGGTTCGCCGGTGCGCGGATCGAGAACGTGCGAGTACCAAGTTCCGCCGATGTCGAATCCGCGGTGGACGTTGCCGCTCGTCGCGAGCGCCGAGTTCGAGATCGTCACGACGTCGAGCGGACGCGCGTTGTCGGCGGAAGCGAACGGATCGGTGATGCCGGCGCGCACCTCGCCGTGACCGGCGTGACGCAAATCGCCGCCGATGTTGACGAGAACGCTCGACACGCCGGTCACGGCGAGCGCGGCGTTCACCGCGCGGTCGACGATGTAACCTTTGGCGATCGCGTTGAGGTCGGGACCGCCGGGCGTGGCGTTGCGGGCGCCGCGCTCGTCGATCTCGAACGGTTCGTCGCGCAGCGTTCGCGCGAGGACGGCGAGGACGTCGAGCGACGGGCGTTCTCCACGCCGCGCCGCCTCTCGCCAAGCGTCCGCGAGGAGGCCCGCGCCCGGATGAAACGCGCCGTTCGAACGCTGCCACCACGCGCGCGCTTCGCGCAACACGAAGGCGAGGTCGCTCGACACGGCGCGGCGCTCGCGAGTGCGGCTCCAAACGCGCAACTCGCTGTCTTCGCGGTAACGGCTGAAGATCCCTTCGAGGCGGTCGACTTCGCGCAGCGACGCGTCGCGGGCGTCGAGCGCCTTGCCGCGCGTGGACGCGACGATCCGCAACTGCAGGGCCGTTCCGAGGACGCCTTCGACGATCTCGTCGTGCCGCACGTCGCGGCGCGGCCAGCTCAGGCGCATCCTCGTTCCTTTCCGTGGTGAAGTCGTCCCGTCACCGCCCCATGCTGCCGCAGGGTTGTAAAAGTTCGGTAAAAAAATTGTGTGTCTTTCGAGTACGAGCGCTCGCCACTCGACCTTCACGCCTCGGCGACGAGCGCCCGACGCAATTTCGTCTCGTCCACGGTGACGTTTCGCAGTTCGTCGAGCCAAAGCTCACCGTCGTGCAAGGTCGGCAGGGCGGTGGTGACGTCCTCCTCGAGCTTCAAGAAGAAGCTGAGCTCGCTGGGATGGTCGACTTCCGCGTGGCTCGCGACGAGGGCGGCGTGAATCGTGCCGAGCGTCGTGGACGCTTGCGAGCCGATCATGACGCCCTTGCCGCGCGCGCGCGCGATCTCGAGCATCTCCAGCGACGACGTGAAGCCGGTGCGCGCCGTCTTCACGTTGAGGATGTCGAAGGTGTCGAAGTCGAGCTCGCGCTCGAGGTCGGGCAAGGTGAAGCACGAATCGTCGGCGACGATCGGCAAGATGCCTTCGGCCTTCAGCGTGGCGCGCGCGCGCAAGGCGCGAACGGGCAGCGGTTCTTCGACGTACAGCAAGCCCGCGTCGCGCATGGCGCGCAGAGCCGCCCTCGCTCCTTCGGGCGTCAAGGTCTCGTTGCTGTCCGCGTAGAGATCCACGCCGTGCCCTTCGAATTCGTGCGCGAGGGCCGAGATCACTTGCAGGTCCCGCGCGTGGTCGCGTCCCACCTTGACCTTCAAGACGCGCACGCCCGCCGCCACGACGCGCTTCGCCTCGTTCAGCATGTCGGCCTTCGAGGCGATGCCGAGGATGAACGACGCGCGCACGCGCCGCTGGGGTCCGAGCAGGGCGTCGAAGAGGGTCGTGCCGTTCACGGCGGCCCGAGCGTCCCACAACGCCATGTCGAGCGCGCCGCGCGCGGCGTGATTGTTGGCGACGCTGCCGAGCACGCGGGCGAGGCCCGCCTCGTCACGCACGTCGAGTCCCACGAGGCGTTCCGTGAGGTGGTCGACGATGCCACGGATACTCGCGACCGTCTCGCCGTAAATGGTGGGCCGCGGCGGCGCCTCCGATTGCCCGAGCGCCCCGCCCGCGACGTGAACGCGGATCAAGACGTGCTCGGCGGCGTCGAGCCGCGAGTGCGCGCCCCATTGAAGGGCGCCCTTGAGCGGCAGGCGGTACGGCAGGGCCTCGACACGCTTGATCGTGGTCACAGCCACTCCATGACGCGGCGCGCAATTTCTCGAGCGTCGTACCGAACCGTGTCGAGAATCAAGGCTCGTTCGGACGGCAAGCCTTCCAGCACGCGCACGGTCGCTTCGGGGTCGTAGTTGCGCCGCTCCGTCACGACGATACGCGTCTTGGCGGCGAGGTCGGCCGAGTCCACGTCGAGGCGGGCCAAGGCGTCGAGGGTCTCGTCGTCGAACACGTCACGCACGTCGGCAATGGCGTTCAAGGCTTCGCGGGCGGTCGCGGCCGTGTCCGCCTGCTCGACGGCGTCGAACGCGTCGCCGCGACCGAGCAGGCGACGGACGCGCACGAAGTCGGGCGCCGTGAGGGCCACGAAGCGCGCGAGCGGCAAGTGCCGAGCGGCGTGCGTCACCTCGTTCACGCCCCGCAGCCCATCGAAGAGCAGGACTTCGGCGTCGTTCGGAACGCGAAGCGCCGCGAGCGCCTCGGCCATGCCGCCCGGATGCGCTTGGCGGTAGGCGGCGGTGAGGCGGAAGCGTTCCTCGCGGTCGGTCACGGGCGCGCCCACGAACGGTTCGATCATCACGGCGTCCGTCACGGCGCGGCGGTCGGGCAGCAAGGTGAACGGCACGCCGAGGTCGCGCATCGCGCCGAGAACGGTGCTCTTGCCGACGCCCGTCACACCGACGAGCACCACGACGGGTACGTCGCGCACCCGTCGTTCGCTTCGCGCCGCGTCGCCCGTCCATCCTGTTCCTTCCTGAAGTCGGTCGGTCATCGGTTCAGTCTAGGACGGAGCGCCGAAGCGTTCGGCACTCACTTCTAAGCGAAAAGCAGCATTGTGAAGATTGTGTAAGAACGACGCCGTTACGCTGGCGATGTCGTATGCCCGATGAGCCCGCCGCTTCCCTTCCCCGACTGCACGACGGGCTGCTCGAGCGATACAGAGCTTTCGTGGCGGCCCTCGGCGTGCTGTTCTCGTGCCGCTCGGCACAGGACATCGTCCGGGTCGCGCACGAACAGTTGCTCGCGATTTTCGACGCCCCGATCCTCGTGATCGCGTGGACGCGCGAGCAAGGCGGCTGGTTCTGCCAGATGCGCGAAGGCGACGAGCTGTACGAAAGCGAAATTCCGGCGCGAAACGACGGGTTGTTCGAGCGGGTGCTGGCGGGAACGTTCGAGGCGACGGGCGACGTGTTGGAGTACGCCAGAACGCACGACCTGTTTCTTCGCGAACTTCGCGACGACGACGACGACGACTGGTCGAGGTCTTGGATGGGCGTGCCGCTCGTGATCGACGGACGGACGCGCGGCGTGCTGTCCTTGCAATCGTACGAGCCCAACGCCTTTCACGCCGAGGACTTGGAGTTGCTGCGCGTCATGGCCGCACATCTCGGCGTCGCGTTCGAAAACGCGGAGTTGCGCACGAAGCTGGAAGCCCAAGCGCACACTGACGCCCTCACCGACTTGCCGAACCGACGCGCGTTCGACGAGGCCCTGGAGACCTCGTGGCACGCCACCGCCGAGTGGACGCTCGTCGTGCTGGACGTCCAGGAATTCAAGGCAATCAACGATACCTTCGGGCACGACGTGGGAGACGCGGTGTTGCGCGAACTCGCTCGATTGCTGGCGAGCGTCCCGACGAGTCCGGAAGGCGCCTTTCGCCTCGGCGGAGACGAGTTCGCGTTGCTGCTGCGCGGAGACGGGAAGGCCGCCGCGCATCGTTTGAACGCGTGGTTCGAGGCCGTCGAGCGGTTCTCTTGGCCTCACGGGCACCACGTCGGCGTCAACGCGGGCGCGTGCGAACGACGTGAGGCGTCCAACGCCGAGACTTGGCTTCGTCTCGCCGACCGCCGCATGTACGAGGCGAAGGCGCGCCGCGCGCCGTGGTGACGCTTCGCGCGACGTGCCAAACTCACTTTCGTTTTCCCTCCGGGACGCTACCTTTGCGCCTGTTGCCGTGAACCGTCGCGTGCAACGCTCTTATCCAGAGCACGTCAGGGACCTGGCCCTTCGAAGCGTGCAGCAACCGACCCTCATCACGGTCAAGGTGCTTTCCAGCCTGAAGCGCGCCGACGATGGCATGACGCTTCGGGAGCGATAAGAGAAGGGTCGCACGCCAAATGCCGTCCCCTTCTCGACACATCTTCGGGAAGGGGACGTCTCGTTTCATCCTCCCACCCGCCGTTCGTGCGCTCGGGAGGGCGCTTCTCGTGATCGAATTCCAGCACGTCCACAAAACGTACGAAGGCGGGCACGTCGCCCTGCAAGACTTGAGCCTCGAGGTGAAGGCGGGAAGCGCCTTCGGAATCATCGGTGAGAGCGGCGCGGGCAAAAGCACCGTCACCCGCCTCATCTCGGGCCTCGAAGTTCCGTCGAGCGGCGAAGTGCGCGTCCTCGGGCAAAATCTCGCGGCGCTCGCGGGCCGTGAGCGCCGCGCCGTGCAAAGCAAGATCGGCATGGTCTTCCAGCACTTCAACCTCCTCGCGCAGCGCACCGCTGCCGGAAACGTCGCCTTGCCGCTCGAACTCGCCGGCGTGCCGAAAAAGAAGCGTGACGCTCGCGTGCGTGAAGTGCTCGACCTCGTCGGGCTCTCCGCCTTCGCCGAACGTTACCCCGCGCAACTGTCAGGCGGGCAAAAGCAACGCGTCGGCATCGCCCGCGCCCTCGCGCTCGAACCGCGCCTCCTGATCGCCGACGAGGCGACGTCCGCGCTCGACCCGGCGACGAGCGCGAGCATCCTGCGTCTTCTGCGCGACGTGCAGACCAAGACGGGCCTCACGCTCGTGATCGTCACGCACCAGATGGAAGTCGTGCGCGCCGCTTGCACGCACGTCGCCGTGATGGAGCGCGGCGTGCTCGTGGAAAGCGGCGAGGCGAACGAGGTGCTGCGCCGCCCCGCGCACGCGGCGACGCGCGCCCTCCTCAACGCGCACAAGCCCGACGTGACGCTCGCGCCGCACGAGACGCTCGCGCGCGTGACCATCGAAGGCGGCCTCGGCACCGAGGTCCTCGCGCGGCTCGCCGCGTCGAAGGTGCGCGTCGTGAGCGTCGAGCCGATCGAAGGCGCGGCGGACGTGTGGCTCGCCTTGCCCGAAGGCGTCAACGAACGAGCGGTCCTCGGCGTGGAGGTGGCGGCGTGAACGACATGCTGCGAGACCTCCTCGTGCAAGGCACGCTCGAAACCCTCGGGATGGTCGTGCCGAGCGCCCTCGTCGCGCAACTCCTCGGAACGCTGCTCGGCGTGCTCCTCGTGATCACGCGGCCCGGCCACCTCAAGCCCAACGCGCCGTTGCACCGCGTCTTGGGACTCGTGATGAACGTCGGACGATCGCTGCCGTTCATCATCTTGCTCGTCGTGCTGATTCCGTTCACGCGCCTCGTCACGGGCACGTCCATCGGTTCCACGGCGGCCATCGTGCCGCTCACGGTCGCCGCGATTCCCTTCGTGGCACGCCTCGTGGAAAGCGCCCTCCTCGAAGTTCCCAACGGCGTTCTCGAAGCGGTGCGCGTGATGGGCGCCCGCAACGGACAGATCATCTTCAAGGTGCTGCTGCCCGAAGCGAGAAGCGCGCTCGTCCTGGGATTCACCGTCATGACCATCAGCCTCGTCGGCTACTCGGCGATGGCGGGCGCGATCGGGGGCGGCGGCCTCGGCGACCTCGCCATTCGATACGGTTATCAACGCTTCGAAACGACCGTCATGATCGCCACCGTCGTCATCCTGGTCGTCCTCGTGCAAGCCTTGCAACTTCTCGGCGACTTCGTCGCCCGTAAACTCGACCACCGCTGAACTCAAGGAGTTTCATCATGAATAAAATCGCCATTCTCGCTGCCCTGCTCTCCTCTACCGCCTTCGCCGGAACGCTGCGCGTCGGAGCCACGCCTGTTCCGCACGCCGAGATCCTGAACTTCGTCAAGCCGATCCTCGCCAAGCAAGGCGTGACCCTCGAAATCCGCGAGTTCACCGACTACGTGCAGCCGAACCTCGCGCTCGCCGACGGCAGCATCGACGTGAACTTCTTCCAGCACGTGCCGTACCTCGACGAGTTCCAGAAGAATCGGCCGCTCGGCATCGTCGCGTCCACGAAGGTGCACGTCGAGCCCATGGGCGTCTACAGCAAGAAGCTCACGAGCCTCAAGACCATCAAGGCGGGCGCGACGATCGCCATTCCCAACGACCCGAGCAACTCGGGGCGCGCCTTGAAGCTTCTGGAGCGCGCGGGCCTCATTCGCCTGCGTAAAGAGGCGGGGATCAAGGCCACCGTCCTCGACATCACCACGAACGTCAAGAAGCTGAAGTTTCGCGAACTCGAAGCCGCGCAACTGCCCCGCGCCCTGCAAGACGTAGACGCCGCCGTCATCAACACGAACTACGCGCTCGAAGCGGGCTTCAATCCTGTCAAGGACAGCTTGTTCATCGAAGGCAAGCAAAGCCCGTACGCGAACGTCCTCGCCGTGAAGCCCGCCACACTGAAGAACCCCGACTTCATCAAGTTGCAAAAGGTGCTCAACAGCGCCGAGGTGAAAGCCTTCATCCAAAAGCAGTACAAGGGCGCGGTCGTTCCCGCCTTCTGAATCTCCCCAATCCTCTCGGGGAGGCGCCCCGCGGCGCCTCCCCGCATCGTTTTCAGGCGTCGCCCGTTTGAGCGTGGGGCGCGGCGACGGGCTTGGATTCCGGCGAGCCTTTCTGCCGCAGCACGATCGACAGCAGCACGATCGACGCGACCGCCAGAAACTCGCTTTGCCAGTTCTGCAGCGACTGGAACCAAAAGGTGGAAGACGTCATGAACTCCGCGAGGTCGATGGGCCGCTGACCGTGCGCGATCGCCTCCAAGTTGCGCTCGTCCATGCCGCTCCACCCGTGCAAAACGAACGAAATCGCGAAGAGCGTGAAGAACGCGATGCTGAGCGAGTTCTGGTACAGCGCCAAAGCGAGCCCGCCGCGCTTGACGGGACCCGGAACGTCCGGGCGGTCCTGGAACTCCAGCGGGTCTTGATCGACGGGTTCCTCCTCGTCGATCTTTTTCGATTCCGCCGAGCCTTTCTGGCGCAGCCACACCGTCAAGAGGACGTACGCACCCATCTGAAGGAACTCGCTTTCCCAATTTTCGGTCGTGGCTTCCCAAAAATGCGCCGTGCCGAGATAGCGCGAGAAGGTCACGTCCGTGCCACCATGATCTTCTCGGTCCGAGTTGAAGTCTCGCCATCCCACGAGGGACTGACCGACCCAGAGCATGAGGAAGATCGCGACGACGACGATCCCGAGGTTGTTTTCACGCCAGAAGCGTTGCATGCCGACCTCCTTCGCTTGCCTGCCTTTCCCCGAGCATGAGGGATTGTAGCCACGCCCGCCATGAGGCGCCCTTGAGCGAGCCGCCAGAAGATCTACAGGAACGCGCTCGACCGAACAGCCTGAAGAAAGCGCCAATTTCCTTCCCAGCTCGATCGCCCAGAATGAACGCATGAAGGACCTTGTGCAACAACTCCTCTTTATGGCGATGACGGACGCGACGGGCGGCGCTCGCGGCGGTGACAACCTCGACGGCGTCGACGCGAACGACGAGACGGACGCCATGAGCGGCGGCGACGCGACGTCCGAGGACGGCGACATTCCCGGCGTGGCCGACGAACCCGACACCGAGTACGACGATCCCGACGCGGACTCCGACGCGACGAGTTCCGAAGGCGGAGACGACCAGCCGTATCCCGGCTACGTTCCCGACGACGTCGTGGCCGCGCCCGGCCAAATCGACGAGAACGAGATCGACAATCAGCGAATGGGCGAGGCGGCGATGCGCGACCTCGGCATCGATCCGAAGATGCGCGAAGAAATGCTCGACAACGCCGTCGCCTACGGTCTCGACGTCGAACCGACGAACGTGAACGACGAGCGCGCCTTCGACGACGGCCTGCCCGGCTCGTGGTCGGACTTCAGCGCCGTCACCGAGGACGCTCCGGAAGGAACGACGCGCCTCGCCGATCCGAACGACGACGCGGGCGGCGACGTGAAAGGTCCCCGAGTCGGCGGCGCGGGCGGCTTCGACGGCGGTCCCGCTCGAACGACGCCCCTTCCCGGCAGCGACGACGAGTAACGCTTCCAAGTACTGAAAGGCCCGCGCGGCCCGCACATCCCCGAAGTGAGCCGCGACGGGCTTTCTTCGCCTTCTCGCGATGCACCTCCCGGCGCGCGGTCGGGCCCGAAGTCTGGCGGACCGCGTTTTATGAGTATCATGACGCATGAGCGCCACGGAAGTCGTTCCGTTCGATTGGCATCGGATGTTCATCGGAGACGCGCCGTGGCTGTTTCTGCTCGAAATCGTCTTCAGGACGCTCTTGATGTACGGTTGGCTGCTGCTGCTGCTGCGCATCGTCGGGCGGCGCGGCTTGGCGCAACTTTCCATCGTGGAGTTCGCGATCGTCATCGCGCTCGGTTCGGCCGTCGGTGACGCGCCCTTCTACCCGGACGTGCCCCTGCTGCACGCCATGCTCGTCGTGGCCGTCGTCGTGTTCTTGCAGTGGGGCCTCGCGCAACTCATCAACCGAAGCGAAAAAGTCGAGACGTTCATGGAAGGCCGTCCGACGCTCGTCGTGGACGGAGGCCGCGTGAACTTGCAAGGCCTCAAAGACGTCAGCCTCTCCAGCGAGGAGTTGTTCGAACGCCTACGGCTCGCCGGGGTGACGCAACTCGGCGAGGTGCGCTTCGCGTTCGTGGAGCAAGGCGGCAACCTCAGCATCTTTCGCTTCGAGGCGCGGTCCGTGCGACTCGGGCTTCCGATCGTGCCGCCGCAAGACCTCGTCGATTCGGACGCGCTGGAGAACGAAGCGCGCGCCGACGATCCGCACGCCTGCACGAACTGCGGCGACGTCGAGGCTTCACGGCCCGCCGGACCTTGCCCCCGTTGCGGTCAACGGCGTTGGATTCCCGCGAAGGTCGACGCGTTCGAGGATGCGTGAGCCGCGCGCTCGTGCGACCTCGTGCCAGCAGGGCGGCCGGGTCTCACCGAACGTACGAAGCTCCGTTGAGGTCCAGCGTCGCCCCGGTCATGTGCCGCGCGAGGCCCGACGCGAGAAACGCCACGGTATTCGCGACTTCCTCGGGCGGCACCACGTCTCCCAGCGGGATGTCGCGCGCGATGTCGGCGGCGTGCTCGCGCAAGTATCCTTCGGCCATCTCGGTGCGAACCCAACCGGGCGCCACGGCGTACGCCAAGATGCCGTCGGGCGCGTACCCACGCGCGATCGAACGTGTCAGGGCGATGACGCCTCCCTTGGACGCCGCGTAGTGCATGGACTCCGGATTGTCTCCCCGAAAGGCCGCGCGGCTCGCGACGTTGATGATGGTTCCGCCGCCTCGCCCCCGAAAGTGCACGATCGCTTCGCGGCACAGATCGGCGACCGCCACCAAGTTCACCTGCAGGGTGCGGGCCCACGTTTGCGCCCACGCGCTCGCCTCGTCGTCCACGGTCACGCTCGGCGCGATGCCCGCGTTGTTCACCAGCACGTCCACCCGCCCTTGCCACGCCACGGCGTCGCGGAACAATGCGGTGGCCGCGCCGGGACGACCCAAGTCCGCGCCGAGCGCGACCGATCGCTCCGATCCGAGTTCCTCCACGAGCGCCCTGGCTTCCTCCTCGTTGCGCCCGTAGTGCACGATGACCTGCGCGCCCGCCGCGGACAACGTGCGGGCGGTGACCGCGCCGATACCGCGTGAGCTTCCCGTCACGAGAATCACTTTCCCCGTCAAGTCGAGCATGCGCCTCATTATGCAAGCCGACGAACCAAGTTTCTTCGTGCCGTCCGTTCGCCCCGCCGACTTCGGCGCCTCGAAAGCAACTTCGAGGACGCGAGTGGATTCTGCGTCCACAGACCGTTCCTCGACGGGTCACTCGGGATCACGTGAAAATCACTCGGCGATTTCTAGCATGCGGGCATGTCACGAATCACATGGCGTGTTCTCGTTTTCGTCGCGATGCTGGCCGCTCCTCGGGCCGCCGAAGCGCAGCAGGGAGCTTGGAGTGACGCGGCCGTGCTGTTGCCCCTCAAGGCGCAAGAGCGGGTGCTGCTCGATCACAAGGCCGAACTGTGCCGTCCGACCGCCGCTCCGCTCGTCGCGGCGCCCGGCGGAGGCGGCGGGCGGGACATCGAGCGCGAAATTCGCGTGCTCGAAGAGCAACTGAAGGCGCTTTCCGCCAACGACCCACGGCGAACCCAGCTTCAGCGCGACCTCGAAGAACTCAAGCGCTTGAGAGACGCCCGCCCGGTCGGCGCCACGCTTGCCCAAGGCTTGCCGCAGGCGCTCGCCAGCATCGACGCGCGGCTGCGCCGCAATGCCCGCGCGCACGACGCGTTTCTTCGCAGCCCGGAAGCGAAGAACCTCCAGATGGCCGAAGTCGCGGCGATCACGGCCATCGCCGAGGGCCGACTCGAAGGTGCCTTGGCAGCCCTCACGGCGGCCGTGACGCTCGACTCGAACAATCCGTCACGGCTGGTGAATCTCTCCGGAGTGCTCGACCAGTTGGGAATGGCCAACGAAGCGCTGCTGGTGTTGCAGGCGGCGGACGCGCTCGGCGGCGCGAGGGGCTCGGTGGGCGGCGTGCCCTTTCAAGCGTTGGCGCTGAACAATCGGGGAGCGGCGCTTCTCGCGCTGGGCCGCTGGAAGGACGCCGAAGGGCCCCTCACGCAGGCGCTCAAGCTCGCGCCGCAACTTGCGGAAGCCAACACCAACTTGTCGCGCGCGCAACTGTGCCAAGGCCGAACCTCGGAGGCCGCGCGAACGTTCCAGGCGGGCATGCGACGCACGCCGAACTCGCAGAGCCCCCGCGATTTGCCGGTGGACTTCGACTTCACCAAGACCGGCGAGGGCGGAGGCGACGACAGCAGTTCGCTGTCCTTGCGTTCCGCCGAAGAGTCGCGCGTGCGCCGCCCCGCCTCGGCCTTGTTCGACTTGTCTCAAGGGCAGGACTGGACGCTGCCACCTTTGAAGTTCCCGGCGGTTCCCGAGGACGTCGTTCCGCTGTTGCCTCAATACCGAGCCTTGCAGGAACGCTGGGAGGAACTGGAGGCGGCCGACATCGCGACGGACCGAAACACGACGCTGGACTTGAGCGGCCTCGGGGTGGAACGGCAGACGCGGGCGGTGTGGAACGCCATCGCCACGTCCGACACAGATCCGGACATCCTTCCCTTGCGGCAAGCCTACGCGCGGGTGCAGTTGCAGTTCAACAACCGACGGGCCGAGGCGAGCCGTACGCTGAGCGAGGACCGAAGCCGAATCCTCGATAAAGGTTACGAGGACGAATGCCAACTCATCGCGGCGAACCGCGCGGTCGAATTGAAGTACCTCGACTCGGTGCGTTCGAGCTACAAGGGGCTGGAAATGGCGGTCGCCGCGTACGGCCGTGCCAGCGTGCGTCGTCAGACCGCGCTGGCCGCCAACTTGCCTACGCGCCAGCTGCGCGCACACGAACTCGCTTTCATTCAGCATGCGAAGCAAGCTCTGTTCTACGGAACGATGCTCGAATCGGCCATCGCCGTCGCCGATGAAATCTGGGCGCAATTCTACGAGAAACCTTGCGTTCCCCCGAGCAAAGCGGCGTTGGATCCCGTGAAGTTCGAAGCGTTCTCCATCGCGGACTGCCCGCCGGGATTGAACGGCAAGGCGCTGAGCTTGTCCAAGAAGGTGACGATGTCGGCGGACGCGCAGAACGTGCTGCAAGCCGGAGGCGGATCGGGCGGCGACGCTCCGAAGCACGTGTTCGATTTCAAGGTGTCGTGCGCGGGTTTGGAACTGAAAGCGAAATCGTCCGAGGCGATCGGGCTGTTCGCTTCGCTGAAAGACGACATGCGCGGTACGACGACGTTGGTGTTCGGCATCGCGGGGCAAGCAAAGGTTCCGGGCTTGTCGAACGTCGGGGCGAAGCTGGGCGCGGAAGGAACCGAAGGCGTGTACCTGAGGTGGGGCCGCGACGGCCTGGAAGACGTCGGTCTGCGCATCACCCTCAGCGGCGAAGCGAGCGCGGGCGCTCTCGGTTCGCAGCTCAAGTTGCCGGAATTCAAGGAAGGCTTCGAGGTGGAGTTCGGTGTGGCCGCCGCCGTGGAGTACTGGACGTCCGACGCCTACGACGAGAATCCCGACGACGAATAGCAGCGTTCTCGCCGAAACGTGAGCAAGAGCCGCCCGCCCGGGCGGTTTCTCTTTTTTTGGAAGCGCGACCTCTGCCGAAGGCGAATTTCGGTCGGGACGCCGCTCTCAGCTTGGCAACTCGAGCTCGCGTCTCGTGACGGACGGCGCGTTCTCGGCGAGGCGAGGAGGCGAGCGCGGAACACTCCCGCAGGGGGCACGAAGCCCCGTTGCACCGCCTCACGCCAGGAATTGCAGGACGCAGACGTGCCTTTCGGGGAAGAGGTCCGTCGAACACGCCGAGACGCCATGGTCCTCTTGGCGAATCGATCGAGTCGGACACGCGTGGTAGAGGGCGAAACGCCCCGTTCATGCTCGTGCCTCGAGGCCAAGACCGCACGTCGTTCGGCGTCTCGACGAGGGCCGCAGTGAGGCCTTGGGGCCCGGAACGTGCCCGTGAACGGAAAACCGGGGCTCACGAGGGCCGCTGTCGAATTTCCATCCTCCAGAGAAACACGCCCATTTGCTCGGCGGAGTACTGGTGGTCGCTTTCCAGCCACCACGCGAGCATGCCGACGAACGCCGCCGACAGGAATCGGAAGGCGATTTCGTTCGGAACGGTCTGCTCGGGCAGCAGGTTCGACCAGTACTGTGCGTGCCGCATTCCGGACTGCTCGAGCGCGTTGACGATCCGGGCGGTGAAGATCGAGCTGCCTTCGGGACCGAACAGGCGACGGTAGAACGGGATATCACGTCCGAACACTTCGAACAGCTTCGTGAACGTCGGAGGGATCTCTCCGGGGCTGTGCTGCTGCATCTCACTGAAGTGAGCCGTGGTCACCGCTTCGATTTCGTCGACCAATTCGCCAAGCATTTCCTCCAGCACCTCGTACTTGCTGGTGTAGTGGTCGTAGAAGGTGTTTCGCTGGCAACCGGCGTGTTGGGCGATCGCCTGGACACTGATCTCATCGAACGGCATGTTGAGCGTCAATTCACGAATGGCATTTCGAATCCGCTCTTTGGTACGCCTGACTCGAAGATCGCTGGTTGATCGGCGCTGAGCCATTGTTGAAATTTCCTCCTTGCTCACTTCTTAAAAACTATTGACTTTCTCGAAACGGGAGGCTTATGCTCCACCTACCGAACAGAACGTTTGTTACCGAACTAAATGTTAGATAAAAGCGCCCTGCGCTGAGCGTCGCTCCAGGCATGATACGTGCCTCCCTCTTCCTGGAAAAGGAAATGGACCTGAAACACATCCCTCCATAAAGAGCCGGAACCCCGAGATTCGAGGCATCACAGCTCAGGCATCGGATTCATCCCGGTCGCCTCGTCCTCTCACGCGTCCGCACGGAGTTACTCGAAGCCAAGCTGCCCGTCCACCTCAACGTCCCTACGCCCCCGGAGGTCCTGCCATGAGCAAGAACGTATCCCAACAACGCCGCCTCATTCTCAAGGCCGCCGCCATGACAGGCGTCGCTGCCGCATTCGGCCAACGCGGCGCCGCACAAGGTGCCTCGGCCGCCAGCGTCGTCCAGAACGGTGACGTCCTCGTGTATCAGAGCGGGACCAACGCCGAAAAACCCATCAATCCCAAAGACCTCAAGGAAGGCGAACCCGTACTCGCCTTCGCGATGGACCCGAAGACCAAGCAGATTCGCGACAAGACCAAAGGCAACATCGTGGTCGTGAAGCTCAAGGCGGCAGACATCAAGGCCAGCAGCAAGAGCAACGCGGCGGACGGCATCGTCGCCTACTCGGCCATCTGCACGCACCAAGGCTGCGCCGTCTCGAAGATCGGCTCGCTCGGCTCGGCCAAAGGCAACCTCGACTGCCCGTGCCATCACTCCCTCTTCGATCCGAGAGACAACGCCAAGGTCGTCGGCGGTCCGGCTCCCCGCCGCCTTCCCGCCCTGCCCCTCAAACTCGAGGCCAAGGGCGTTCAGATTGCCGCTACGGGTGGCTTCATCGGCCGCGTCGGCACCGGCAAGTAACTTCACCACCTTTCTCCCAGGAGGACATAATGCGCAATCTACTCACGCTGGCTCTGGCACTCATCGGTAGCAGCACACTCGTGGCAAGCGCGCAAATCAGCAACTACGCGCCCGTCACGGACGCTCGACTGCTGAACCCCGAGCCGGGCAACTGGCTGTCCTACCGCGGCAACTACAGCAACTGGGGTTACAGCCCCCTCACGCAGATCACCTCGGCGAACGTCTCCCGCCTGCGGCCCGTCTGGGCGTTCTCGACCGGCGAAACGGCCGGTCACGAAGCTCCCGCGATCGTCAACAACGGCGTCATGTTCATCACCGCGCCGAACAACGGACTCTACGCCCTCAACGCGAAGACCGGACAGCAATTGTGGCAGTACAAACGCGAAATTCCCGAGGACCTCGTCACTTGCTGTGACATCGTGAACCGCGGCGTGGCCCTGTACGGCGACATGGTCTTGATGGGAACGCTCGACGCGCACGTCCTCGCGTTCAACGCGAAGACCGGCAAGATCATCTGGGACCGCACGATCGAGGACTACAAGAAGCGGTACACGATCACCTCCGCGCCCCTCGTCGCCGACGGCAAGATCATCACGGGCATCCACGGAGGCGAGTACGGGGTGCGCGGCTTCCTCGAAGCGCTCGACCCCAAGACCGGCAAGACGATCTGGAAGACGTACACCACCGTCAACGGCTCGTACCCCGCGGGCGGCGCTGAAACCGGAGGGGCGTCCACCTGGGTCACCGGCTCGTACGATCCGGGCACCAAGACCGTCTACTGGGGAACGTCCAACCCCTCTCCGTGGATCGATCCTCGCGCGAAGGAATCCGACGACCGCAAGTGGTCCTCGTCCGTGCTGGCGTTCGACGTCAAGACCGGCAAGATCAAGACCGGCTTCCAGTACAGCCCGAACGACGTGTGGGACTTCGACGGCGTCAACGAGCAGATCCTCATCGACACCGTGGTCAACGGCAAGACCATGAAGTCGATCGTGTCCGCCCACCGCAACGGCTACCTCTACCTGCTGGACCGTGCCAACGGCGGCTTGAAGTACGTGGACGCCCACAAGTTCATTAGAAGCACCGTGTATCAAAGCATCGACAAGAACGGCCGTCCGGTGTGGAATCCGCAGGCCCGTCCCGCTGTCGGCAAGCAAGCGAGCGCATGCCCGAGCCTCCTCGGCGGAAAGAACTGGAATCCTGCCGCCTACAGCCCTCTGACGAAGCTCGTCTACATTCCCAGCAACGAGTCCTGCATGACCATCAAGGGTTCGCAGGTGAAGTACGCGGCCGGTGAAGCCTACATCGGCGCAGAATCCGATATCACGACCGCTCCCGGCCTGAACCACATCGGGAAGTTGCAGGCCGTCGATCCCGTCACCGGCAAGCAAGTCTGGGCGCAAACCTTCAACTCGCTGTTGTGGGGCGGCGTGCTCACCACGGGCGGCAACCTCGTCTTCACGGGAAGCTCGGACGACCGTAACTTCAACGCGTTCGACGCGAAGACCGGCAAGAAGCTGTGGTCGTTCAAGACGAACTCCGGCGTGATCGGCGTGCCCGTCAGCTTCCAAGTGGAAGGCAAGCAGTACGTCGGCGTGTACTCCGGCTTCGGCGGCGTCGCCGGGTTCTTCAACAGCGGAGTCGGCGCCAAGACGAAGGACATTCCGACGGGCGGCGTGTTCTGGGTGTTCGCCCTCGACTGAGCTCCTCGTTTCTCGCATCAACTTGTTGGGGAGCCTTCGGGCTCCCCAACATGCCCGGAGTCCCCATGCGCCGACCGATCCTCCTCCTCGCTCTCATCGCGTGCTCGCTCGCGCTGGCTCAAGCTCCTGACGACCCGAACAGCACCCGAGGGTACTTGAGGACTGGCAAGGACCTCATGTTCTGCCTCGACAAGCAAAACCCGATGTGGCGCTTCGAGCAAGACATGGCAACCGCCATCGCCCAGTCTCTGGGCCGAAAGGCGGACTTTTTCGTTCATCGTCAACCCCTCCCGAGCGTCGACACGGCCGCCCAGCCACTCGAACGAACGGAAATGCTGCGCCTTTTCGCGCATCGCTGCGATGTCTACCCCGGCTTGGTGGGCAGCACCACGCCCGCCTTCGATTACCCGGCGGACGAGCAGATGTTCGCCACGAGGCCGTACTTGAAAGTCAGTTACGTGTTCGTGTCTCGCGTCAAGAACATCAAGTCGCTCACGAGCCTTCCGAAGAACGTTCCGCTGTCCATGGAACTGCGGGGACTTCCCGCGTACTTCATGTATACCCTTCGAAACGGACGGTTCACGGAACGACCCGTCAAGACAGCCGCTCGACTCGCCCTCGACTTGAAAACAGGAAAGGCCAAGGCGGGGTTGCTGTTCGCTCCCCAGCTCTACAGCCGCTCGCCGAATCCCGGCAAAGAAGGAATGTACGTCGGACCCGTCAAGGAACTGCCGAACATGACGTGGTACGTCATCGCCGGCGTGCGGCGCGACCGACCCACCCTTCGGCAGCAGATCGACGGCGCCATCAGCCGCCTGATTCGACGGGGTGAAGTCGCCAAGTTGCTGACGAAGCACAAGCTCGCCAATCCGTTCATCGTTCCTGCCGCCCCCAACGACACTCGCCCTCAATCGGAAACGTTCGACGAGAATTGACGAGGCCCATGACTCAACAAAACGTCATCCAGACTCGCGCCGTGCAGCACGCGTACGGCGACATCGCGGCGTTGCGAGGCGTCGACCTCGACATTCCACGCGGCACGTTCTTCGCGCTTCTCGGACCGAACGGTGCCGGCAAGAGCACGCTTGTCAGTATCCTCAGCACCCTGCTGCGTCCGACGAAAGGCGAGGCGAGCGTCGCGGGGTACGACGTGCGTCGTCAACCGGGCCGCGTGCGACGCGAACTCGGGCTGGTCTTTCAGGAACCAAGCCTCGATGAACGCCTCACGGTCATCGAGAACCTCGACTTCCACGGACATCTGTACGGTCTGGGGTCGAAAGAGCGTGCCCGTCGCGCTTGGGAGGTGCTCGAACTCGTCGAGCTCACCGATTGGGCGAACGGAACGGCCCGCATCCTGTCACGTGGCATGAAACGCCGCCTGGAAATCGGCCGCGCCGTCATGCACGACCCGAGCCTGCTCATCCTCGACGAGCCGACGGTCGGCCTCGACGTGCAGTCGCGTCACCGCATCTGGACGTACCTCAACGCTCTGCGTGAACGAACGGGCGTCTCCATCCTGCTCACCACGCACCAAATCGAAGAGGCCGAGAACGCCGACCTCGTCGCGATCATCGATCGTGGAGAAGTCCTTCAGCTCGGGGTGCCCGCCGAGTTGCGCGCCGCACATGGCGACACGCTCGTCACCCTTCGCGGCGTGCCGGTCCCACTTCGAACCGAACTCGAACGGGAATACCCCCACCTGGACAGCAAAGGCGACACGGTTCGGCTGCGCGTCACGGACCCTCGACCTCTCCTGGCGGACCTCGCGAGAACGTCGTTCGACGTGCGGGCCGTCAGCGTGCAGTCCCCGTCGCTGGAGGACGTCTTCCTCGATCTCACGGGGCGTCAATTGCGCGACGACCGCGCGGACCCACGAGAAGCGACCCTCGCGTTCGCTCGGCGCGGCGGCGAGCATACGAGGTGATCCGTGACTGAGCTTCCCGAGCAGCAGCGCCGAAACGAGCAGCGGCCCGCCGAGGACAAGCAAGGCGGGCTTCCGCCAACTCGGCGCGATCACACGGCGGGCTCCACGACGGGTCCCGCGTACTACCTTTCGTGTCTGTACGCCATCTGGGCACGCGAAGTGAAGCGGTCCGTTCGTGAAAGCGGACAGTTGGTCGGCGCGTTCAGCCGCCCTCTGCTGTGGGTGATCATCTTCGGGGTGGGCCTCACCCCGTACTTCCGGACGGGACTGCGCGAAACGACGTTCGTCGTGCCGTTCACGTACATGCAGTTCATCTTCCCGGCGGTCGTGCTGCTCAACATCCTCTACCCGAGCATTCAAAGCGCCGTGTCGCTCATTCACGATCGGCAATTCGGCTTCTTCCGGGAAGTGTTCGCGTCGCCCGTGCCGCGCAGCGCGGTCTTTCTCGGCAAGCTCCTCGGAGGCGCGACCGTCGCGCTCTTTCAAGGCGCGCTCGTGCTGCTCCTCGCGCCGTACGTCGACGTTCCGCTGGGCGTCAACCAACTTCCGGCCGTGCTCGGCGTGATGTTGCTCGTCGCCCTCGCGTTCACGGCGATTGGCCTGCTCATCGCGCAAAACCTGCGGTCCTTCGAAGGCTTCGGCGTGTTCTCGAACGCGCTGATCCTTCCCGTGTACTTCCTGGCGAGCAGCGTGTTCCCAATGGACCCCAGCCTGAGCGTCCAGCAACAGCAGCAGGTGTTTCCGTCTTGGCTCGTTTTGCTGGTTCACGTCAATCCACTGACGTACGCCATCGACTTGCTGCGCGGATTCATCATCGGCTACCGAGAGCAGGCCTTCGGGGTGGACGTGACGGTCGTGCTGGCCCTCACGGTCGTTTCTTGCGTGCTGGCGTACCGCGGGTTTCGCCGGTGAAGGAACGAAGGAAGGGGTGGCGCGAATGGCGTCCGGCGGGCAGCACGCTGTTCATCATGCTGGGCGTAGCGTCGTACCTGCTGCTCCGCGAACTTCCACCCGACAGTTCGCTGGCACTCGTGCAACAGTCGGGCGTCCTCAACGTCTGCCATCCCAGCACCCTTGCGCCCTTCGTCGACTCCGACGGAGACACCGTGAGCGGAACCGAGGCGGAACTCGCGCGCCGCGTCGCGGCGTCCATCGGCGTACGCGTCAACTGGAACTTGCAGCCCGGCTGGGGGCAGGCGCCCGATCCGGTGGATTGGGGCTTGCGGCCCGAGTCGTGCGACGTTCTCGTCGGCGGAATCGTCACGTCCTCGGAAACGCAGGCCCTCATGCAACTCCTTCCCTACGACCGCGTGCCCTGGGTTTTGCTGACCCGCGAAGGAACGCCTCGGAACCTCGGCATCCTCGCCAACCACTGGGGTCTGCTCGGCGATCAAGTGTTCGATTGGGGAGATCGGCACGGCTACTCGTACCTCTCGTTCGAATCGGCAGGCGAAGCGGCAAAGTCGGCCGAGAGCGGTGAGGTGGACGCTATCTTGGCATTACGACCCGAAGCGGAACAGGTCGCCAAAACCCTACCGGCATGGACGGCGCGTCCTGTCGAAGACCTCCCGGCTGCCGAACTGAACGTCGGCTTGTGGAAAACCCGCATCACGCTCAAACGAGCGGTGAAGCGCGCCATCGAACATCAAAAATCGTGCTGCCTCGACACAGGGTCGCGCCTTCGCGACCCGAACGGAGTTGAACAATGACTTACCTTCAACATGACTCGTCGCCCCTCCAGGGTCACAACTCCCGCCGCCCGATTCTCGCTTCTTCGCGCTTGCTCGTCGGAGCGGCCCTTCTCGTGGGGTTGTCGACTTGGTCGTCGGCGCACGCACAACGCCAAATCAAGATCGGCTCGCAAGCGGGCGGAACCCTCGCGTGGGTTCTGTACGGCATCGAGTACTTCGGCATCGACAAGGAACTCGGCTTGGACGTACGCTCGCAAGACTTCGCGTCGAAGGACGCGACGCGCATCGCCTTGCGTTCCGGCGACGCTCAAGTCGTCGTCGACGACTTCCTGGAAGTGACGTTGCTGCGGCAGAAGAACTTCAACGTGACCGCCGTCTACCCGTTCAGCCTCTTGACCGGCGGTATCGTGGTTCCCGCCAACAGCGGCATCCGAACCGTCGCGGACTTGAAGGGAAAGACCATCGGCGTCACGAGCCTCACCGACAAGACCTTGCTGATCTTGCGCGCGTACACCCGCAACAAGTTCGGGTTCGATCCGCAAACCGACAGCAAGGTGGTGTCCGCGAGCAGCCCTTTGATCGGTCAGTTGCTCGACCGAGGTGAAATCAACGCCGGCATTCCCTTCTGGCATCACGGCGCCCGTCTCACGGCGACCGGCAAGTACCGCCAAGTGATCAGCAGCGGTGAACTGCTGCGCGGACTCGGCCTTCCCGCCAACATCCCCCTGCTCTACATCGTCGCCCGGAACGACACCGATCCCGAAACGCTTCGCCTGTTCATCAAGGCCGTCCGAGTCGCCACGGACCGCATGAAGGCCGACACGGGACCTTTCTGGAACAGCTTGCTCGAAAAAGGTCTGTACAGTTTGCCTGACCGCACGCAGTTGCCCGCCTTGCGTCGCCAATGGGAAGCGGGCGTTCCGAAGAGCTGGTCGTCGAAGGACTTGAACAACACGTTGTTGCTCACCCGTAAGATGATCGAAGTGGCGGGCGCGGACGTCGTCGGGATTCAACGACTCGACACGCGAGCCTTCAACACGAGCTTTCGTCCTTGAACCACATGCAGACGTCGTCACCGGCCCCATCAACTGCCGCGAAGAAAACGCGTCGTCCACGTCGGTGGTTGTGGCGATTCGTCGGTCTGCTGACCCTCTTCGCCGCTTGGCCGGGCATGACGGCGTTGCTGGGTCCGGACATCTTTCCGGGCCCGGCGGAGACTTTGCAGTTCCTCGGGCGGGAAATCGCCCGGGGCGTCTTCTGGGGGCATCTCGGCATCACGATCGGACGGGTCCTCGGGGCGTTCGCCTTGGCGCTTCTCATCGGAATTCCGCTCGGGTGGTGGCTGGGCCGCTCGAAGCGAGCGTACTGGACGGCCGAGTCTTGGTTGGCGGCGGGCTTGTCCGCACCACGAATCATGCTCCTGCTCGTCGCCTTTCTCTTGATCGGCCTCAACGAGCGGGCTTTGATCACGGCGATCACCGTCATCCTCCTGCCGACGGTCGTGGTTCAAGTGCGCGAAGGCGTTCGCGCACTCGACCCGCGGTTGGCGGAAATGGCTCAGGCGTTCCGCTTGAGCCGAGGCGCGACCCTGCGGTGGGTGATGCTTCCTCAAATGCTGCCGGCGGCGCTCGGCACAGCGCGCGTCACGTTGAGCCTGTCGTGGAAGATGGTGGTCTTCGGCGAGGTGTTCGGGCGCACGAGCGGCGTCGGGTACATGATCTCGTTTTACTTCCAGCAATTCGAGATGCGCGGCATCCTCGCCTACGGACTGGCGATGACGATCCTCCTTGCCGCCCTCGACTACGCTTTCGCGGCGTTCGGCGACCACGCGTTTCGTTGGAAAGGAGAAGTGGCATGATCGGCGTGACGTTCGAGGGCATCGAGAAGCGCTTCGCCCATGAAGGTGGAACGCGGACGATCCTGCAACACCTCAACCTCGAGGTCGCTCCCGGTGAAGTCATCGCGCTCGTCGGAAGAAGCGGCTGTGGAAAGACGACCTTGCTGAATCTCGCAGCGGGACTCACGAGGGCCGACGAGGGCCGCTTGACCTTCAGCGCCCCGCCCCGCGTGGGCTACGTGTTTCAAGACGCTCGCCTGCTGCCTTGGTTGACGTTGGAGGGAAACTTGACGTTGGTCCAGCCGAACGTCACGGCGGCGCGCGTCTCGCACGAACTGGCGCGCGTCGGTCTCGCCGGACGGCAACGTGACTACCCGTCTCAGTTGTCGCTGGGAATGGCCCAGCGGGCGGCGGTCGCCCGCGCCTTGATCATCGAGCCGAACCTCCTGCTGTTGGACGAGCCGTTCGGAGCGCTCGACGAACTGACGGCGAACGAACTTCGCGCGGAACTGCTGCGGCTGCTGCAACAAACTCGCGCGACTACCCTGCTCGTCACGCACAACCCCATCGAAGCGGTGATGCTCGCCGACCGAATCGTCATCATCGCGGGACGGCCCGCCCGTGAACGTCACGTCATCGACGTGAACGCGCAGTTGGACCGCTCACGCCCTTTCGACGATCCTCGGGTGTGGGCGCTTTCGCGCAAGGTCATCGACCTCCTCGGACACGAGGCGGCCTGATGAACCGCGCGAGCAAGGTGGGACTCCTCCTCGCGGGCGTGGCGGCCCTCTTGCTCTTGGCGTTCTACCGATCCGAGTTGCAGTGGGTCTGGGAGGAGCGGCAAGAGATCCTCGGCGCGGTACGCGCGACGACCGTTCGGCTCGCTTCCGTCATCGTGATCGGATTGATCGTCGGCGTGAGCCTCGCGCGGTTGATGCGCGTGAGCCGACGCATCGAGGCCAAGGCGACGCCTTGGGTGCTGGCCTTCCTTTCGGTGCCGTGGTTGCTGCTCATGGTCGCGATCAACCTCATTCCCAGTTTGGGACTCGACGAGACGGCCGCGACGGGCTTGGCCGTCGCGGCGTTCGCCGTTCAAATCTGGGCGTTGGGTCGGCGAAAGCTCGAGGACTCCCGCGAAGTTTATGTTCGCCGCGCCTTCAGTTACGCGTTTGTCGCCGTCATGGCCGGAGAGTTGCTCGCCCGCACGGACGGACTCGGAGCGCAAGTTCGCTTCTTTACCTTGTTCTCGCGCTTCGAGCACGTGCTTCTGTACGCGGCCCTGCTCGCCGTTCTCTCGATGCTGCTCCTCCCGCTCGTCAGCCTCATGCTTCGCGTCGGCAAAAGCTCGTTTCTGCTGCAGGGATAGTCGAAGATCGGTCGGACAGAAGGGCGTCGCCCGACCTGTCACTTCATGGTTCGTCCGGTCTTCCCTATTTCCTCCGGTCGGGCAGAAATATTTCGAGTTCTTCACCTCTCCCGTTCCGCTTCCTGCTCAACGTGAAGTTCGGCATGAGGCTACCAAGGCGAAAGGGGCAGGAGCCACTTGCTTCAGGGGCTCCGACGGACAGTACGCGCTTCGAAGAGCTTGGACGGTCGTTCTTTGCTCTTACAGCCAGTCTTGCCAAGGTGCGAGCACTTCACGCCAGATGGTCGCGACGTCGAACGTGCCATGCCAAAGCGGCAGGACGATGCCGACGCCGAAGTCGATCCACCGCCACGGCATGTCCTGCGTTTGCGTCAGCAGGTACTCGATGGCGCGCACGCTGGTCGCTTCCGGCAAGGCTTCGTTGTACGGCCCGAACTGCGAGTAATCGTCGTCACGGATCAACTTGTTCTGCTCGACGTGCCACACGATCGTCTGCGCGTCCACGCCGTGGTAGTCGCGCCCCGCGCCGGGCGTGGCCGTGCCGAGCGTGATTCGCACCGTGAGCGGCAGCGGCGTTCGCTTCGCGACGTCTTGCAAGCGCACGTCGAACTCCTTGGACGCCGCGCGACGCGTGAAGTCGTGCCATGCCCATTTCGGCGTCATGACATCCGAGGGTGGAAACAGCGCGGACGCCGAGCCTTCCACGCCTTTCTCGACGCACCACTGAACGAAGATGTGCTCGTCGCCCCACGGCCACACGCCGATTTTCGCGCGGTGATGCGCGGGCGTCTCGAAATTCGGCAGCAGCCACACGGGGCACTCGTCGGGACGCCCGAGGTTGTACAGCAGCATGCCGAGCGGTTGTGGCGCGACGTCTTGAATCGCGTGGGCGAGTTCGCGGGGGCTGTAAGGCTTGACGGTCATGCGGGGTTCCTTCGGTGGTCGGCGTTCACTTCGCGCATGTCGTCAGCATACGAAGAGCTCGAGGCGTCGTCGGCGCACTTGCCTCGCTGCGTTCGACTCCCAGCGCAAACGTCAAATGCGGCCCTCTCGATGTGGAGCGACACTAGAATGCAACGGATTTCATGCCGCACATCATCAGCTTCATCAATCTCAAGGGTGGCGTCGGCAAGACGACCACCCTCGTTCAAGTCGCGGACGCTTTGTCGTCGTTGCACGGTCGGCGCGTGCTCGTCATCGACCTCGATCCGCAGACGAACGCCACGATCGCTCTGATCGGCGAGGACCGCTGGTTGCAGTGCGATCAAGCCGGGCAGACGCTCGCCCAACTGTTCATCGACAAGCTCGAAGGCACCGACGTGTTCGACCCGGAGCGCGCCACCATCCGTAAAGTCTCGAACCTTCCGACGAGCACCCTCGATCTCATTCCGTCCAGCCTCAAGCTCATCGACGTGCAAGACCGCATGAGCGACATCTCGTACAAGACCAGTTACACGATGTCCCCGATCGACGTCGTGAAGCTCACGCTGCAGCCAATCCTGAGTCAGTACGACTACGTGCTGATCGACTGCCCGCCGAACCTCGGCTACATTACACAAAACGGCTTGGAGATCAGCGATTGGTACGTCATCCCGACGATTCCGGATCGCTTGTCGACGTACGGCATTCCGCAAATCATTCGCCGCGTGGAGAAGCTGCGCCGCGACCGCAAGTTGAAGGTGCGCTGTCTCGGCTTGGTGTTGACGAAGGTGCAGTCGAACTCGTCGAGTCACGACCGCACGAAGCGCATTCTGCCCGCTCAGTTGCAGCGCGCCTTCGAAGAGGCGGGCGCCGCGCCCGCGACGATGTTCGAGACGAGCATTCCTCAGGCGAACGCCTTCGCGGACGCCGTGGACTACTCGCGCGGCTTCATCAGTTTCAAGGAGAAGTACGGCCGTTCCTTGTCGGGCGGTCAAGCGTTGTACGAGTACGCCGCTGATTTCGCGAAGGAGTTGATGAACCGTGTCGAAGCCTGAAGCCTTGCAGCAAATTCGCCGCCTCCTGACGTTCCTGGAAAAGCACGCGGCGGAACACCCGGAGTTCGCCCAAGCCTTGAACGACGCTCTTGGCGTCAAGCCAGCCGTGAAAGCCGCGCCGAAGATGCCGAAAGCCAAAGCGCCGAAGGTAGACGTGGATCCGTTGACGTTCGTGGTGCAGCACGGACTGCCCGCCTTCCAAACGCACGTCGCGGCAGCGTCGGACGACGAGGTACGGGCGCACGCGAAGTTCTTGAAGGTGCGCGTCTCGAAGAAGGACAGCGTGGACGACGTGCGCCGCAAAGTCCTCGACAACCTCGCTCGGGAAGTCAATCGAGGTTCGGCCTTTTCGAAAGGTGATTGACCAGGAACGGTTCCTCTCGGGACCGTTCTTCCGTCGACTGCTTCGACACGTTCGGGAACTTCGCAACCCACTTCCGGCGCCAAGCGGGACCGCCCCTGTACCTTGGCAGAGACGACCTTGGCGTTCACGACGTGTCGAGCGACTTGGTATGAAGCGTGTCCGTGTTGCCTCGTTCGATGTGGAACGCCAGCAGGAAGCGGGGCGCCAGCCGACCGTCTGATCTTGTTCGGCGCGGCGCTCAATGCCGGTGCTTGCGCAACATGTACAGGTACAACTGCTCGACCTTCTCGCGCGCCCACGGCGTTTTCCGCAAGAACTTCAAGGCGGACGGCACGCTCGGCTGGTCTTGAAACGCTCGGACCTTCACGCGCCTGGCCAGTTCTTGCCAACCGTAAAAGTCGATCAACTCCACCAACATCCGTTCGAGGGTGACACCGTGCAGAGGATCGTTGGACTTAAACTCGGTCATTTGGTGCAGTGTGACCGTCTCGTCCAGCCGCGTTTGTTCCTGTCCTTCCATCCACGGGCGTTTCAGGACGAGCATGATCGCAGTGCAAAGAAAACCCCCACGAGTTCCCGAATGGCAAGTGGGACGAGTCCACGCCCTCGTGACCGAGCCCCGAACGCTTCCCAAACGAACAACAAACAACGACGAACCTCTTCGCTGAAGAGGTTCGTCGTTGACGTTGGCTCACAAGGTCGACTTCACGTCGCCGCAAATGTCACCTTTGCTGACCGCGCGGCGTTCATCACGGCCACGACCGAGGCGGCACCAACGACGAGCAGCAGCCAGAGCGACGACGTGTAGCCACTCGCCGCCCCATGAAGTGCGCCAACCGCGAACGGGGCGGCTGCTTGCGCGAGCGACGAGATGAACGACAAGCTTCCCGCAACCAGACCGAAGTTCTCGCTGCCGAAGTGATCCGCGACCATTGACGCGCGCACGAGGGTCGTCATGCCATTGGCCATGCCGAACAGCAGCACAAAGGCCCACACGCCGATGACACCGGGTACGGCAAGAAGAATCAGCAGGGCCGTGCCTCGCAGCGTGAACACCGCCGTCGCCAGGAATCCGAGCGACCAGCGTGTCAAGAATGGAGCGAACAGCGCACGGCCCGGCAAGGCGGCGAGACCTACTCCGCCCGCAGCAAGACCAACGAAGGACGGCGTGTACCCGCGCTCCAGCAGAAGAGGCACGAGATGCGCCGCGAGGGCCACGGCCGTGAATTGAGCGAGCGAAAACGCAAGGGCCAAAAGTCGGAAGTTGCTGTTGCGCGTCAAATCCCGAAGTGACGTTCGGGAAGGTTGCCTGGACACGGCTTGCACTGACCCGGTGCCGTCTGGCATCAGCCCGAGATCTGCAGGGTCGCGTCGAAGAAGCAGCCCGTGAGGCAGCACCGTCGTGACCCCGAGCAGTCCCGCGAGCGCGAAGAGCGCGGCTCGCCAGCCCAACTCGGTCACCAAGGCGGTGGTGAGGGGCACGAAGATCGTACTGGCCAAGCCCGCCACGAGGGTGATGATCAGCAGGGCCTTCGGGCGGTCCCGGCGAAACCAGCGGGCGACGACGGCGAAGGCGGGGTCGTAGAACACGCAGGCCATCGCCACGCCCATGAGGAGCCATGTGGCGTACAAATCCGGGAGGGTCGTGACGCGAGACCATGCCAAGACCAGCAAGGTTGCCAGGATCGCTCCGAAGGTCATGACAATTCGCGCGCCGCGGCGATCTACGGTCCGACCGACAAGAGGCGCGACCAGACCAGCTACGAGCAGGGCAAGCGAGAACGCTCCGCTTGTTTGCGCGCGGTTGAGGTCGAGGTCGTGTTCCATGGCGGGCAGGAAGACCGCGTACGAGTAGTACAAAACGCCATACGAGACGGTCGTGGTCAGGGCGAGCGCGCGAACGATCGTCCAGCCGTAGAACGAAGGGGAGCGCGTGACGCTCCCCCGGGTGGCTTCGCTGTCGCTCAACAGCATCCCTTTGCGGGCGCGGTCGGCAGAACGTCGAGCGCGACGAGTTCGGCGGTACGAGCGCTGGCGGGGCCGCAGCAGGCGGCTTCCCCGGCGGCAATGCGTTCGTCGTTCGGCTTGCAGGACACGGCGGGGTAGCCGAGATTGACGAGGACGCGGTCCACTTGCGCGTCGACGCTGCCCACGAAGTATTGGATGGTGGGATGGACGGCGTCGCCGTACTCGAAACGTAGCTTGGCGTCACGTCGAACGGGAACGCTCGCGGCGACGCGGCGGTAGATGGCGAGGAACTTGTCGACGGTCATGAAGCCTTGGTCTTCTTCGCCTCCGCCGTTCCAGAGTTGCACGACGGTTTCACGCCAGGCGTCGGCGCGACCGCCGCAGTCCATGGCTTCGATGGTGACGGCTTTGACTTCGGTGACGTGGTAGCCCTCGCGTACGAGCGTCTCGCCGTGAAGTTGGAAGATCAGGAGCTTGTTCGCGTGGGGTTCGAGGGTGTCGAGGAAGGCTTGGGTGCGGTCGGGCGCGGTGAGGATCTGGGTCATGACGGTCTCCTTTGATCGAACTTCTTCGATGTATTGAGGCTAAAAATCAGCAGGTGAGGCAAGCGGACGAGGACACGGGCGTGGCGACCTGCACCTTCGGCGAGGTGGGCACGGCATTCGCCGTCAGGCAGCACAGCGAGCGTCGCGTGTCGGCTTCCGAGCGAAGTTGGGCTTGACGGTCCAGCGCGACTTGCAGAGACATCCACGGGTTCATACGGCCTCCTTGACCGCCTTCGGCAAGGCGGTGGCGAGCGAGTTCAGGGCGGAGCGGGCGATCTCGAATCCTTTGGGGCTGAGGGTGTAGTAGGTGTACTTGCCGCGCTTCTCGGCGGTGACGAGGCCGGCGTCGACGAGAAGTTTCATGTGGTGGCTGGTGGTGGGCTGACTGAGGCCGAGGTGGTCTTGCACGTCGCAGGTGCACACGCCTTGCCCGGTGGAGCAACAGGTGCGGTCGGCGGTGGCGAGGAAGTGCAGGGCCTTGAGACGGTGCACGTCGCCGAGCGCTTTGAACACCTCGGCTGTTTGATCGAACTTCATGGATGTATCGTGCCTTATGGATCGAAAAATGTCAATACGTTATATGGAGAGCAAGTGCATCACCGTCGCCGACCTCGGGCATGCCCCTCGAAACTCCTGTGACGCACACCCTTCGGCACCTCGTCACGAACGATTTCCTCGAAACCGAACTTCAGGAAGAACCTCTCCTGCCGGCGCCTTGAGCAGCACAAAGCTCTGCAAGCCCTCCGCTCGCGCTTCGGCAAGCATCTGCATCCATACGCTTCCCAGCGCACTGCCCCGCAAGTCGTCACGCACTGCGACCGAACGCAGCAACCCGTGCGAGTCGTACCGTTCCGAGCCGATCACGTCGAGCGAGTCACCTTAATCCTCTACGGCAAGCACGAAGTTCGCCAAATGCCCCCGAACCCCGTCGAGAGGGAGCTTCGACGCGCAAAGCAGCGCCTCCACGGCCATTAGGGCGTTCTCATCCGCCTGGCGAAACGCGATGTCTCGCCGCTCTTTGCCGTCCGTCATCGGACGCCTCCTTCACGCTTCGCCGGAATGAAACTCGCGAGCGTCTTGCGGTCGAGGTTCCAACTCACGGGCAGACCTCGGGCTGATCACGCGGTTCACCAACACGGCGAGCGCGGCACCCACCAAGGGTGCCACCCAGTACAGCCAGTGGGCCGTCCACACGCCGCTCGAGAGGGCCGGGCCGATGGAACGCGCCGGATTCATGCTCGCTCCCGTGAGCGGCCCGCCCATCAGCGCTTCGAGGGCAACGACGCCACCCACGATCCAGGGCAGCCCACTTCTCAGTGCGACGAGCAGCAGGAAGAACGTGAGGATCAACTCCAACATGAACGCCTGCGTGACGCTTCCGGCAGGCACCGTCGCTCCAAGGTTCCCTGCTCGGCCGAACAGCGCCAGCAACACGAAGCCCGCGAACACCGCGCCGACAAACTGCGCGAGGATGTAGGGCATGGCGCGGGAATGGGGGAACTTCCCGGCCAAAACGAGCGCGAAGGTTGCGGTAGGGTTGATGTGCGCTCCGCTGATCGGTGCGAAAGCGGCGATGACCGTGGCGACGCTGAGTCCAAAGACGAGGGCAACGCCGACCTGTCCGAGCGCGCCCATTTGAGCTTGAACGACCGCCGCGCCAGGTCCGAAGAACACCAGGGCGAAGGTACCGACGAGTTCGGCCGTGATGGCTCGGGAGAGCGGAACGTCGCTCACGACATCATGCGTCTTCGGGGGCGGGCGTGCGTTCGTACGAGGCGGGCAAATCGCCGCCGTCCCTCAGGGCCAGCACGAACGCTTCGAGTCGCGCCTTCATCTGGTCACGCACCGCCCGCCAACGCGCCAAGCTGCCCCCGCTCGGGTCGGTGAACGGATAGTGCAAGCGTGTCGTCTTCGCGGGGTAGACGGGGCACGCTTCGGCCGCACTGTCACAAACCGTGATGACGAAGTCGAAGTTCCAAGGATCGGGCACGTCGAACAACGTCTTGCTGGAATGCGACGAGAGGTCGATGCCAAGTTCACCCATCACTTCGATGGCAGGCGGCTTCACGAAGGTCGCCTCGATTCCCGCGCTGTGAGCCTCCAAGGCAACGCCGTGCCGCCGTGCGAGCGCTCGCAGCAAGCCCTCTCCCATCTGGCTTCTCGCCGAGTTGTGAGTGCATAGAATCAACACCCGAGGAATCATGGGGTCAAGCTACCACTGCCTACAAGGGATGAGGACGGTCAGTGCCTCGACTCGCGCATGGCGTCCTTGAGCTTTTCCAACACACGCTGCAATCGCGAGCGCCACTGTCGAGGCTCGAAGTCGTCGTCGGCCAGGCAATAGAACAAGAGACTCCAAGCCAGTCCGCGGACTTCTCGAAGTTGTGGAGGCCGAGCTGTGTACTCTGTCGTCGCTGGCTCCTCTGCGGGGTCACGACCTTCGGCACACCTTCGCCTCGCGTCGAGGAATGCCTGGCGACATCGTGAGCCATAAAGACTCATCGATTACATCAAAAATTATCGTCAGGGCATCTTGCAGGAATTGCTTGATCACATGTCTAATCTCGGGGCGATTATTCCCCGGCGATTGCCAATGCAAGCTGCCGACTGAGCAACTTTTCAGTCCGCTACCCACAGACAGTCCACATCGAGTGAGCGGCGAGCCATCAAGTGGCTCGCCGCTGTTTCTTCCCGCCAGGACTTGTTTGTTGTCCTACAGGATTTCTGGCGGAACGGGAGAGATTCGAACTCTCGGTACGGTTGCCCGTACACACGCTTTCCAGGCGTGCCCCTTCAACCAGCCGCAGCTGCAAACGCTCCAGGACGAGCTTTTTCCCACTTCGCGTGCTTCGAGGGATCGTTCTTTCGAGCGCGTTCGCAGCTTACGCCGCACGGCGGTACTCGTCAAGCGTCGTGGCCTGGACGCGTGGAACGGCAACCTTCCGATCGGACGCACCCTTGCATTTTCGGTCGGTCGGGAGGGCGCCGCCCGACCTGTCATTTCAGGGTGCGTCCGGTCTTCCCTGCTCCCTCCGGTCGGGTCAACGCGGCGTGGCCGCGCCGACCAGGGACCTTTCGAGTTCTTCATCTCTCCCGTTTCCCTTGAGCCAGCAAGGCGAAGAACGCTGCTTACCATCGAAGGTCCGGAGGTCAGCCCTGGCGTTGAGTCCCCTTGGAGGTGTGAGCGTGGCTCCCCTCAGGCACTGCCCGCTTTGATGCGATGCCGGCTGGTTCGTGCCGTGCGCGTGTACACGCTGCTCGGCCAGCTTCGCAAAGTCCCGAGTCCTCAACCTGGCAGTTCAAGCGGGGAGGGCGCTCGTCGTGCCCTTCAGACCTGCTGCCGTTTCGCTGCGACCTCTTGAATGCACTGGTCGATGAGGTCGATCAGCGCCTCACCTCGTTGCGCGAAGATCTCCAGGGGCAATTGATAGCCTTGATCTGGGTTGGTGTGGGGCAACGCTTCATTCGCCACGTCATTGAGTTGCCGGATGAAGTCCGCTCTTCGCTCAGGATCATCGAACGGGGGGTACTGGCGAAGCTGATCAACACCGATCCAAATGACCCCGTAGGTCCAAACGTAGGCGAGCCGGTGCTTCATTCCCGGAGGTCCGATCATGAACGAGCCCTGGGTCTTCCCCTTGCCCCAGACGACCGTCCAGCTTCGTTGTGCGGCTCGGTCGAGGATTCGTTGAGCGAGCCGCGTGGCCGCTTCACCTTTGGAGGCGATGGCGGCCAAGAAGCGCTCTGACGTCCAAAGCGCTTCTCCTGGTGAGGCAGAAACGTTCTTCTTCTGCTCGGCAGCCGCCGATTGGCCAATGAGTCTTGGCACCAGCGCTTGCGTGTTCCCACCGCGAAACTGCTTGACTTCCAAAGCGAGCACTTCCGCCGGGTCCATCTGCCCGTTGAGGAACTCCACGACGCGGCGCAATTCCGGAGGAATGACGTCCGCGACGAAGATCATGCGGATGCGGCCCGCTTGCAAGTTCGTCTTGACTTGCAGCCAGAACGCGTCCGGATCGCCGCCCTCGGTGAGCTGCGTGATTTCGTCGTTCGCGTCGACGCCACGGTCATCACACAGCTGTTCGAAGTCCGCGCGCAGTTGCTCGACCGGCCAGTACACGACGGCGTTCGCGGCGTAGTCGAGCATCTGCCCGACGACTTCCCGTCGGATGCGCGTGTCGCTGCTGCGCTTGACTTCAACGAGCGTCGGGACGGCGTCTTGATCGAGGAAGAGGTGATCCAGGGACCAGCGTCCACTTCCATTCTGTGTGTCCGGAACAGACATCTCCTGCCGGACGAGCAGCCAGCGGCGTGGTTGCGCGGGGTTCATCTGCTCGCCCGCCAGCAAGTTCGGGTGGGAAGCGAGGAGGTCTTGCAGGAGCGCTTCGGTGTCGTAGGGTTGCTCTCGCATTTCGACGAGTTGCCCGTTCACGATCTGGTAGATGACGCTGTCCATGCTTGCCAATGGCGTCGTCCTTTCGGTGTGGAGAGATTGACACTGAGGCGGTCACTTCTTGCTGCTGCTTTGGTTGTGGTGCTTGCCGCCCGATCATAGCAACGCGCGACTTGCTGAACGAACCTTTGAGGCAGCCGAACATGAAAGGAAAATAAATTAGCAGCAGGCGAATGTGGCCCATCATGCGTTCTCCTGTGTTCTGATAAGGCTGTCACATGTTCTCAACGTCGCCTTGGCAGTTGGTGTACCACTTGTGCGGCCTCACAGTCTTAGGATCTACGCCGCAACAACCTCTTGGAGCTGTCCCCGCGCCGGTACGCGCGGCATTGCTGCACAGCGCCCTTCAACTCGACTCCAGCGTCCTTGAAGCGGAATTCGTTCGCACGCCTTTGCTGTTCGGGGCGGGCGAGCACGTCGGCGTTCGGGCGTGGCGTTTCACAGGGGCACGCCCGGGAACGCTGCGTGACCGTCAACGTCGCGCTTCCACACGTACGTACGCATCGCTCGACGACTTCATTCGAGCCCACGACCTGACCCGGCCGACGAGCGGCTCGGACGAGCACTTCGCGGAACGCATCTTCTTGGAGGAAGCGTTCGTGCCTGCCTTTGGCCTGCACGGCCTGAGCCTCCTCACGCCACAAGAACGCTTCACGGACTCCCTCGGCAAGGCGCGCCGCATCGACTTCGCATTGCACGGAGACGTGAAGTACGCCATCGAGATCGAAGGCGCGGCGTACCACGCCCGAGACCGCGTCACACCGGAGGTCTTCGAGGACGAGAAGAGCCGACAGCGAGACTTGGGCGCGCACGGCTACCGCTACGTGCCGTTCACGGTCAACGACATCCGCTCGGGACGCGCGGAAGCCGTTCTGAACGAGCTTGCCATGATGGACGCGACCCTCGGCCGAGTGTGGCGCGCGCACGACCAAGGGCTCTCGGAAGGGCCGAGCGACGCGAAGATCACGTCTTTACTCGAAGGAGTGCCGCAGGCGTTCGCGCGGACGCAGACAGCCTTGCTGGCCTTGCTCGCCGAGACCACGGATCGCGGCGACGCTGAACTTCACGTTGTGGATGCACAGGCCGCCTCCCCCGTCATCGGCTTGGCCTTGCTCGACCTTGTCGCTTGCGCCGAGCGGATCTTCGCGTTGTACGGCCAGCAGGTGCGGCTGCCTCGCATTCACCTCACCGTGCATCGCCCCGCGGACGAGGCGTTGTACCGCAGCGTCCTCGAAGCGTTCCTGGGCGAGTCGCTGCAACCGAACGCGGCGACGCCCGACGCTTGGAGCACGCCGTTCAACGTGACGTTCTCCAACGACCCTCTGGACGTTGATGCGGCCGACGTCGTGCTGGCTCCGAAGCCGTTTCCATCGCGGCGCCCGGTTCTCTTGCCGCACGACCTCGACGCTCGGTCCCACGCGCTGCTCGCCCAAGTGGGGCGCACGCCGCCACTGCAAGCGCAGCCGGTGAGTCCGCAGCGTGACGTGCTCGACTTCTTCGCTCGTCGCTTCTTCGGCGTGCCGGAACTCAAGCCCGAGCAGTTCAAGCTCGTCGCGCGGGCATTGCGTCAAACGTCCGGGCTGGGCTTGCTGCCGACAGGGTTCGGGAAGTCGCTCGTCTTCCAGTTGTTCGCGCTGCTGATTCCTCGTACGTCCCTCGTCATCAGCCCGCTCAAGGCGTTGATTCGCGATCAAATTCACGGACTCCACCGTCAAGGTCTCGTTTGTGCCGAGTCGATCAGCTCGACCGACTCGAAAGCCGCGAAGGAAGCCAAACTCGACGGGTTCCGCACGCACGCGTACCGCTTGCTGTACGTCGCGCCCGAACGCTTGCAGATCAAAGGCTTTTACGAGGAGTTGCGCGCATCCATGAGCAACACGCCGGTCGGCGCGCTCGTCGTGGATGAAGCGCACTGCGTGTCCGAGTGGGGCCATGACTTCCGCCCGGCGTACTTGCAGATCGGCCGTTTGCGGACGTTGCTGCGCGAAGCGTCTGGTCGGGACGTGCCGATCATCGCCCTCACCGCGACGGCGTCCGCGCCGGTCCGTGCGGACGTGCTGCGAGTGCTCGGCCTCGACGAGGGTGACGTCGAGCAGTTGGCGAGCAGCGACCGACCCACCATCAGCCTCTCGGTACACGCGTTGAACGACAGCCCGTACCGTTCGAAAGCAGACTTGCTCGCTCACGTGGTGCATGACGTCGTGCCGAAGGCGCTGCGCATGAAGTACGAGGACATCGTGCCGCTCCGGGCGAGCGAGCGTTACGAGCACGCGGGCGTGGTGTTCGCGGTGTACGCCAACCCGCACGGCAAGTCGAGCGTCTTCGAGGGCGTGCACGCGATCGCCAAGAGCGTGCGCGAACGCTTGCTGCACGATCCGGCCATGGTGAACGTGCACGCCAGCTCATCGCCGTCGTACTGCCCGGAGTGCAACTCAACGATGTTCGTCTCCGCGTCCCCCAAAGAAATCCGCGCGGCTGGGCACGCGTTCAAGTACGGTTCGCGTTGCCTGGAGTGCGACAGTGTCTTTCAACGCGCCGTGTACGACGACGAGTGGGAAGAGAAAGTGCTCGCCACGCAAGACGACTTCGGCGACAGCCGCTTTCCGTTGCTCGTCGCCACGAAGGGCTACGGCATGGGCATCGACAAGCGCAACATCCGCTTCATCGTGCACCACGCCCTTTCGTCCGGCCTCGAAGGCTACTACCAGGAAGCCGGGCGCGCGGGGCGTGACGGCGCGCACGCGCACGCCGCGCTGATCTACGCGCCACCCACGGAAAGCTGCTGGTCGCAGCACCTCTCCAAGGACGGGCGGCCACCGTGCGTCACGGACGAGCGGAACTTCAAGTTCCACAAGTGCCCGTTCGGGCTCGAAAGCTTGTGCGATTACGGACGGCAAGCGCGTTTCGTGCAGGAAAGCTACCCGGGCGTCGAGCACGCCGTCGAGCAAGTCGAGAAGACCTTGGAGCGCGTGGTGAGCGGTCAAGCGATCGAGACGGACGACGACGAGGACCTCAAGCACACGCAGCTCAGCTTGTACCGCCTGCAGCAACTCGGCGTGCTGCGCGGGTACGCGCTGCAGTACACCAGCTTGCGGCGCGTACGATTCCACATCGACCTCAACCCCGCCTGGACTGTCGACAGCGTGCGAACGGAGCTGGAAGACTTGCTGCGGCAAAGCGGCACGCCCGACCCCGCCAAGGTGATGGCGCCGGTGCTTCCACGCGTCAGCGCGGACGGCAAAGAGCGACGACGCGTGAACGCGGCGAGCGCGGGCGAGAACAAGCTCGACGTGCTGCGCAAAGCCCTCACGGTGCTGCTCGACGAAGTGTACCGAACGGTGCCGCGCATGCGGTACCAGATGCTCCGCAACGAGTTGGCGTACGCGCGCAGCCGCCGAGACGGCGTGTGCCGCCGCGTCGTCATCCGCGGCATCTTCGACACGATCGATCACATCGACCAGAACACGTACAACTGCGGGTTTTGCGACGTGTGCGTACCCGACTTGCAGTTCAAGCAGACGTCCGCGACGGTGCCGACGCGTGACGTGCACATCGAGCAAGTGGCGCGCGAACTGCACCAAGTCATCGAGACGTTCGACCCGGCGTCGCTTCGCAAAGTCGCGGAGCTCGCCGTGGAGCACGGCGCCACCATCGGCATTCTGGCGCGCGCCACGCACATTCTGGAACGGGACGGCACGAACTTGTCCGCGTTGTACCTCGCCGGCGACCTCAGCGCGCACCGCCCGGGTCAGCAGGAAGCGGCGCTCGACTACCTGCGGTTTGGCTTCGAGGAAAGCGCGCGTCGCGGCACCGACCGAGACGCTGTCAGCTTGTTCTACGAACGCGCCCGCGACGTCAACCCCGACCACGCCTTTTCGTGGATCGTCACGTCCGGCAGTCCCTTCGACACGGGCCGCGCCGACGACTTGAAGTACCTCGAAGGCGAAGCGACCCGCACGTTCGGGGAAAGTTCAACGTCAAGCCGCGCACTTCGAGCGCGACGCTCCACCCTTCAACTCGGCGAGCTTCGAACCGCTTTGCAGCGTGACGTTCTCATGCCGCTCGCCGACCTCAACGCTGCCTTGCAGGAGATCACCGCATGACCCACCCGACTCGACTCGACGCGCTCGATTCGCTCGAACGCGACGTGCAAGAAGCTTTCGCCCTCATTCAAGAAGCCGCGTCCCAGGTGCGGCAACTCGCCGAGGTGCGCGCGAAGTTCACGGGCCTCGCCGAGTCGTACGACGAGATGAAGCGCGTCACGACGCAAGCCACCGGGGCGCTCTCGGACGCGCAAGCCGTCCTCGACCACGCCCGAGGTGACTTGCAGCGCCTTCAACTCGGCGTCGAGCAGGAGATCGACGCCGTCAAGTTCGCACAACGCGAAGGACAAGCGCGCGTCGAGCAGACGCTGACCGAAGCGCAGCAAGCGTGGCAGCGCGCGCAGGACGCTTTGACTGCACGCTTGGCTCAGCAGTTCGACGCGCACCGCGCCAATGTACAAACGGAAGTCGGCACGTTGACGAGCGAGCTCAAGGCGCGATCCCAAGCCTTGGACAACTTGAACGCGCAGCTTGCCGAAGCGAAGCGTCTGAGCACGATCGCCTTGGCCGGCGGCGTGATCGGCGCGATTCTCGGTTTGCTCGGGCTGCTGTTCTAAGGCGCCTTTGAAGGTACTGCCCTCCTTTTCCGCGGCCCACCAGCCAACTCGGCACGTCGCTCCACATTTGTGCCGCGAAAGTAGGAGGGCGCGTGCTACACCCGGGTTGGAGGGCACATGAAAAAGCTCGCAGCAACGCTGGCATTTCTTCTGCTGGCCGCACCGGTCGCAGCGCAGAGGATGACGCTTGGCGCATTCAGGTTTGTGCAGGAGTCCGATCCGATCACGGACAAAAACGCCAGTTACGCTTACACGGATGGACTGGTGGATAGCGACACTGCCTTGCACTTGTGGTGCCAAGAGGGTGAACTGACTGTCGCCTTCGATCCATCCACTTACCTGGGGCCTTCTTCGTACGACATGTACTGGCGGTTCGACAAAACGCCATCTGTCGGACCGTTCAAATTTGATGAAAGCAAAAAAGGCACGTGGGCGTACATTCCGACGAACATGGTCTCCCGCTTCTTGACAAGTGCCAAGTCGGCAAAGCAAGTGACGCTTCGCGCCAACGATCAGAAGGGAGTTCCTTACACTGATACGTTCGATCTTCGAGGCATTGGTGACGTCTTGAAGCGGCTAAAGTGCTGAGAAGCCCACAACAATAATGGAATGTTGATCGCACAGGCCTGAAATTCATGCAGCTCTTTACGAATTGAATGAGGCGCGGAAAGACGACGGGAACTCACTCTTGGCGGAGCGCTGCGCACCAACTTACCAAGCTTTCCATGCCAACGGCGCGGCGTTGAGTTCGTCTCGCCAACGTTGCCACGTCGGCAGGTGCTGGTCGAGCAAGGCGAGGAAGTGCGCGTTGTGGTGCCGCTCGATCAAGTGGGCGAGTTCGTGCACTACGACGCACTCAATTCAGCGAATCGGTTTGACCGCCCAGCGGCATCGCGCCGTCACCAGCGTCGTACCCGTAGCATTGGTCGCCGTAAGGAGAGCGGCGTTTGTTGAGCCAAGGGGCATCGTCAAAGTGTAATGCAGAACGTCGTTTTGAAAAACGATTGCTGCGGTCAGCACGGCGACGTTCTGACTCGGTCTCAAGACGGCCACGCCTCTAGACGAAGAGACAGCGAATTGATAGGCAGGACCGGGACGGGTCGCGACTTGAAATACGCGTTCCTTGGTGTTGGCCTGCCCTTGCATTTCTCCCAAGGGAGCACGGCGGAACGTTGAAACGTCGGTTCGTGCATTCGTCACGCGTTGCTCGACGCTACCTCGACAGTCAAAGAACCTCACGGCAAAGTGCGTGGTTTGCTGTGCGAATGCCCCTGAGCTTAAGGTAATAACGACCGGCATGATCCAGGCAGGCCGAGCATTCATTACGGCATCTCCTTCTGCGGAAGCGGTGGACGAAGAGGCGAAACTTGTTCTTCCACGGTACAAGATGTCGAGCCACTCAGCATGTCGAGCTTGCAGCCTCTTGTGCAGCAGTCAACTCTCCCCTTTTCGCGTAGGCTCACATGCCTCAGAGGCATCCATGAACGACAATCTCATCGACGCCCTGCGCGACTACCAAGAGGAGCGCCCGTGGGGCTACCGCATGCCCCTCACCGAGCGCCTCATCGAGCTTCTGGAGGGCGGCATGGAGCCGCAAGAAGCGCTCGACGAGATCGAGCGGGACGCACGGATCGCGGACGTGAAAGTCCGCAATCACCAGTGGGGCCGCAACACCAGCTTGCAGAACACCCTCGAAGAACTCAGGGAAGTGGTGCGGCCGTGATCAAATCGCCCGCGCGCTCTGCGGAAGCCTGGTAAGGAGATCATGTCCACTTCCTCCCTGTTCGACTTGACTGCCGACCTCGGCTTCCCCGCCTTTCAAGAGGTGGCGGGACGGCGCTCCGTCGCCGACTTGTACCGCGGCAGCGAGCGGTGCGGTATCTACGTGCTGCACTTCGCCAACGGAGAAGCGTACGCCGGGCAGAGCGTCGACGTCACACGCCGCTTCCACGACCACCGTAAAACCCACCCCGACATCACGCACATGACATTCCGCCGCGTACCCAAACGCCAACTGGATGAAGTCGAGCGTCACGTTATCCACGCGTTGGAGCGCGGGCGGGTGCCGTTGCGGAACATCGTGTTCGCCAGCGTCGTCACGGGAGAGCGCGACCTCGACCTGCTCGTCACACCTGATGAGCAGCGAGCGTGGCTCGACGGGCAGGCGCTTCCCGACGAGGAGACGCGCGTACAAGACGACGATCTTCGCCGTCGCTACCACGCGAAGTTCGAACGACTCAAACGCCACCCCCACTACGAGGAGATTCGCTGGGCGCTCGGCACGTACGTTGCACGTACGATTCCCGCGCCGAAACGCACGGAGCTCACCTTTTGGGCCGTGTCGTGCTTGCCAAGCACGAACAAGACGAGCTTGTCGCGCGTGAACATCAACTTGATGGAGACGCTGATGGTGTTCGACGGGCCCGAGCGACCCGAGTACGCCTGCAACATCGCCCGTACACCCCTCCACGACCGCTGGGGAACCCGTTGGCAGGAGCACGTCGCGTCCTTGGGACTCACCATCGAGAACATCCAGTACCGAACCAGCGGAGAGGATCACGTGTTCCTGTTCGCGCCCACCATCACCAGCGTGGAACGCGCTTTTCAAGACGAGACCGTCGTTCAAGCCATGCGTGCCTTCAACATGCGCCTACTTCGTAAAGGACCCACCGTGTTCTACCGCTACCACTGCTTCGATCTCGCCGACGATCTCTTTTCGCCATTGAACGATCGACCGCCTGGCCGAGGAGGAGCACGATGACCGGGCGCAGCATCCGCATCTTCCTCCCGGACGGCACGCCCGGCAACCTCTTCACCGGCGAGATCATCAACTGGACAGGCCGCGTCACCGTCTTTCCACGCTCCGAGCTCAACCGCTTCCTGAGCCGAGAGGAAAGCGCGCAGCCTGGCGTGTACCTCCTTCTCGGGCAAGACCCGGAAGACCCGAACCGGGACGTCGTGTACGTCGGGGAAAGCGAAAGTCTCGGCGACCGCCTCAAGAATCACGATCGGGACGATGACAAGGCCTTCTGGGAAACGACGTTCGCAGCATCCAGCAAGGACCAGAACCTGACCAAAGCGCATGTTCGGTACTTGGAAGTGCGCCTCATTCAGCTGCTTGTCGAGGCAGGGCGAACCAGCGTGTGGAACACGAAGCATGCTGGCGGCAACGCGAAACTTCCACCACTGCCGGAAGCGGACCGCGCGGACATGGAGTTTTTCCTCGATCAACTCCTGATGTTGCTGCCCGTCGTGGGGTTCGGGCACGCTCGGCCCAAGGTGGCCAGGCCGGCACCGACGACACAGCCGCCTTCCCTGCTTGACCGCGTGGAGGACGAAGCTCGCTTCGTCTTGGAGCAACCCGCGTTCGGCGTGCGAGCGGAAGCGGTGGAAGTCAACGGTGAGTTCGTCGTGCTCGCCGGGGCGACCGCGCGCACGGACGGCGTCGAGTCGTGGGTTCAGTACAAGGCCTTGAGGAAGCAATTCGTCGCGCAAGGAAAGTTCCAGCCAACCCCGGACGGAAAAACCCTGCTGCTGCAAGAAGACACGCCGTTCGGCTCGGTGAGCGCGGCGGCAGCCGTGCTGATGGGCCGGAATGCCAACGGACGGACCGAATGGCGCCAAGCCGGAACGCACCGCACCTACAAGGACTGGCAGGAAGCCAAGATCGGCACGCCCGCATCCGCGGACAGCCTCGATGCCATGTCGTCCTGAGAGGCAAGGCGAGCACTCGGTCGGGTGCTCGCCTTGCCCTTACTTGGTCGTCCTGACCGGACCGAGCGCTTGGTGAATCGGCAGCGTCGGCATCACCCACACGCTGCCTTCGCCGCGGAAACGCTGCACGATCCCCTCGCCGCTGCGACTGCTCGCCAGGAAGCCTTTCGCGGCGCGTTCCGCTGTCACCGTCAACCCGGCGGTGTGCGCGACTGACAAGTTGCCGTCAAGCGTGAGCTCTCCACGTACGCGCACCACGCGGATCTCCGCGACCGGAACAGGCACGCGCAGCATCGCGCGGCCCGTGCCGCTGAGCTTGCTTTGAATCCAACCTTCTCCGCCCAGCAAGGCGTTCAAGGTGCGGTTCACGTGCAGCTTCACGGAGATGGACGCGTCGCACGCGCAGAAGGTGTTGTCGTCGATGACGATCTCCTCCCCGCTGAGCGCCAACGGCAGGTAGTGCTGCAAGCTCGGCTCGGTGTAAATGTCGCCAGTGCCGGTGAAGGTCGTTTTGTAATCGCCGTCGCCGGTGGCGGCGTTCCGCACGGCGCGTGAAATCATGCCGCCGAGGCCGCCGCTTTCCACGGTGAGGGTGATGGGGCCGTCGACGTACTGCATGACGCCTTTTTGCAATTTGATGGCGCTGTCGCTGAGCGTGATCTTGAGTTGCCGGTAGCGTGCGCCCGTCCGAGCGAGCGGGTGGTAGAGAAGCGCCGCTTCCATCGTCGTCGGCGTGAGGGTATCGAAGGTCAGGATCTCGTACTGCGTGGACGTCGTGCCGGTCATGATGCGCTCCTTGTGCTTGTGACGGCATCGTAGCCTTCGGTGAACGCACGCCGCCGCTCAAATGATGACGCGCTCGATCTTGGCCGCCTGCCCGTCCCGCCCGAAGGGACTCAAAGGCCCGCTTCGCCGAGCAGGACGCGCCTTGCACCATCCGCTCGAACAAGCGCTCTTGCCGTTCAGCCAGGCGAGCGCGTCGCGCCCGCAAGCGCTTGAGTCGAGTTTGATGGTTGGGCATGATGTGAGCGCCCTCCAAGTGCGAACGGCGCTACGCGGCGGCAAAGGTGAAGGGGGCGTTTCACCTCCTTCACTCCTGCCGCGCACACGCGCAGGACTTCGTTGCATTTACTGCCATCCCGCTGCGTTGCCACGCTGTTTCTACTTGCCGAGCAGCGCGTCGAGCGCTTGCTGCGCAGCTTCCCTCGAAGGGGCGTACACCACCTGCCGTCTCGTCGACACTGAGCTCTTGACGTTCGTCAGGTTCTCGAACTTCTCCCACCCGTGCTTGGACATCAGCGACTCCAGGTACACCTTGCGCATGTGATGTCCGGCAGGCATCACGTCACGCCAGCGGTACGCGTCGCCGTCGTTCTTCCAACTCACCAACCACGGGTACTTCGACGCGGGGCGCGCCAGGAAGCGCAAGCGTCGCGCGGCCGCTTGCACGATCTCAGGCTTGGCGTTGCCTTTCAGCAAGCCCAACGCTTGCCATGCCAGCAAGGGAGCGCATCCCAGCAACGCCTCCAACTCCGGAGCGAGATGCCGCACGGCGTCACACCATCGAGGTTCGTGCACGCCGCTCTTGAACCGCAAGGTCGGCTGGTACTGTCGAATATCCACGATCGCCGGGTCGTGCATCCACTCCTCGTCGAAGGCGACGATGATGCGCGGCCGATCTTTCGCGTTGTTGGCGTAGTTGAGTTGCCGGCCACGGTTCAAGAGTTGCAAGGCCTCGTTGATTTCGAGCTTTCGCGCCGCTTCGCGGCGTTGAATCGCGTCCATCGGGTACAGGGCCGCCAAGGCGTGCAGTGCGAAGAAGCGTGGGCGCTTGGGGAGGGTCGTAGCGACGACGTCAAAGCCGTCCCACTCGTTCAAACCTCGCTTCCCGAACCAGTGCGTCTGCTTCAACCGCTCGGCCACGCCAGGGTAGAACAGGGCGGCGCGTTCACGCGCTTTGCGCCACGTCGGTCCGCTTGTCGCGGTCGTCTTGTCGGTGAGCAGCAGCACGCCCTTGCTCGACGTCCGGCACAACTCGAACAGTTCCTCGGCGATGTGCAGGTACCGCTGAGGTTTCTTGTCGCCTTTCAAATCCTGGCGGTCGAACGCCAAGTCCCGCGTCACTTCGATGACGAGTCGCGGCGCGGCGCCGTACGACCGAAAGTGCCGTGTGTGCTCAGCGAAGAGCGCTTGGTACAGGTTCTGGTCGGCATACGCGTCGAGGATGATCGTGGGCGGCAGGTCGTGAAGGATGCGGCGTACGGCAAAGCGAAACACGAACTTGCTTTCATCGATGCCCTCGATCCAATACAGGCCAACGCGGGCGCTGTCAGGACGCCTTTCGAAGTCCGTTCGCATCTCCGCCGCCAAGATCGACGCGTCGGGCACGCCCAACGCACGGAGGGTGTCCGCGAATCCCTGCCAATCCGGGACAGGCAGCTCGGCTCGCAGCGCTTGCCAGAAGGCATCGCGGGTCAGCGAGAAGGTGGAGCGCCGCGTGATGCGGTTGTCGAGCTCGTCAGCCAGGCTGCGCAAGCCTCCCTTCTTGGCGAGCGTCAGCAGTTTCTGCACAGCCTTGGAGACGTTGTCGAGCGCCAATTGTCCTGTTTTCAAGGTCGTCAGCGAAACGTGTACTTCGTTCTCCCACAAGTCGTTGACGTGCAGCAACGCGTTGATGGGGTCTTCGTCGCAGATCAGCAGTTGCGCTTGTCGGAGGCACGCCATCTCCTGTGTGGGTGAGGCGGCGTAAATCAACGGGAGGTGCGCGTGGCTGACGATCTTGACGTGCGGTTGGCCAGCGGGCCACTTGAACTGCGCCTCGTACCGCGACTGCGCGTTCTTCGGCGGGCGTTTCTGGGTGGATTTGATGCCGAAGTGCTTTTTACCGAGAACGCGAACGACGCTGACGCCGTCTTCTCGTAAGTACCGCTCGCATTCCGCGCCGAGCGAGGTGTCTTCGACCGTGTCTTGCGTGGCCCACAGGACCCGGGAGATGGTCGACGTCTGGAAATAGTGCTGAACGGCTTTCCGCATGTACTTGCTTTTTCCACCGCCGGGCGGCGCTCGTACGATGTACAGCTCCTTGCTGGCAAGCGCGTCTTGGATGACAGTGATCATGTTTCTCTCTGTGACGGACAAGTTCTTCTCCCTTTTATTTTAGCTTTCTTGCGTCCTGGACGACGTTTTCCCGTTTTCATTGCTTCCAAACTGCCAGCCTTGGTGTACTCCGCTCGTCATGGATCAGAGACACCACAGAACCGGACCATCACCCCTGCTGGCTCTCAGTTCTTCCTGTCGAGCAATCTTCTCTTGGTTCCAATGCGGCCCGTCAGGGCCAATTCACGCAGCGCGAAGCGCGGAGTGAATCAAGGGGCATCCAACAGCAACCAGGAAATGTAGCATTCGCGGAACAATCGTCCGTAGAAACGTGAGGCACCCTGACCTGCGCCACTCCCCTGCTGGCTGCAGTGTGACTCAGAGGTTCAACCGTTCCGCTTCCGGCTCATTCGAGCCGTTCGCGGGCGCTTCGCGCAGTCTGCAACGAACACGACAGCCGTACCTCAGGAAGAGAGCGCTCGCTTCGAGACCATCGAATCCTTCAATACGCCTCACCTTCTGGCGCCGGCAGGCGCCCTCAAGGTCCGAGCAGCACCTTTCGAGCGTCATCCCTGCTGGCCCGACCCCCCCAACGCATTCAGCAGCCAGCAAGGCGAGAGGCGCCGAAAGTACGCGACGGTCAGCAGAGCGCGCCGAGGAAGACTCCCTTCCCTGCCTCATCTCCTTGCGCACCTCATGACTCTGGCGCCGGCAGGCGCCCTCGGTCCGCACGGAGGCCTTCGAAGAGCGCATGACTCTGGGCGCGGCAGCGCCCTTTAGAAGGCGCCTAGCCCCATCCCGCGCAGCGAATCGACCCTCGGCCCCGGACGAGCATGGCGAGGGAAGTCCACCAGGACGCTTTGCCTGCAATCTCTGCGCGCGGCAGCGCCGAGCGGCTCGAACGAGCACATTCTGCGTCTATTGGACGAGATGACCCGAGCTGAATTCGAGCCACGCGTTGAATGACACGACGTGCCTGTGGAGTGGGAGGGTGCGGAGCCGCGCCGCGGAGCGTAAGAACGCTTCGGGTGGATCATTGACGCGTGTGGGTGCGGACGCGATGAACATGGTGGCTCGCCGCACATGCAGGGGTAGGGGGGCGCTTTTCGTTGAAAGGGGGGTCGCGATACCCCTTGGAGCTCTCGTCGCATGAAAGGGTGTTTCCTGGGCAAGAGCTGCCATCTCGCCGCGTCCTACAAGTACGCTAGACAGCAAAGGAGCACGCCATGCCGACGAACGAACCGCCGAACTGGATGGTCCTACGCGACGCCGCCCAAAAGCTCACGCACCGGGGTCTCACGCCGTTCACTCGCAGCCAGCTCATCGCGACCGTTCACGAACGCTACCCGGATCGAGGCGAAAGCTCTCTCAACCCGATGATTCAGGGCATGACCGTCAACTTGAAAGGCGGCGCGCCTGGCGGGATCGGCAAAGAAATCTTCCGCTCGGTTGGACGTGGCTTGTTCGAGTTACTCGAACCGCCCGCACGGAGCGCGACGCAAGAAGTAACTCCGGGGGCCATCACGCTACAGGCTCACGCCTCTGGGAGTGAGAACGGAGCTGCGACCATTCACCCAGTGCGAGAGCAACGCGTCGACGTGACCGCGAAGCGGCACCACGTTTGGAACGGCACCGCTGAGTGCGACGAAGTCAGCCTCCGCTCGTCGAACTTGTACCTTGCTCGGCGCGTCAACCGGCACGCGGTGCTGGCGTACATGCAGTCGCTGTTCCTTCCGGCGCTCGGCCTGATCGTCAACCGCTTCTTCGAGCGTGACGGGAGCCCGCACTGGCAGTGGTTCGTGGACGTCGCCCACATCCAGCCCGGCGACACCATTTGGCTGGCTCGGGACTTCTACCTCGACGTCGTGATCGAACTCGACGGGACCTTGCGCGTGGAGGACACGGACGAGTTCATTGCGGCCGTGCGTGAAGGGCACCTCACCGCGCAGGAAGCCGAATTCGCCCTCTCGGTGACGCACGACCTCATCAACGCGCTGCAGCGCCATGGCAACTCAATGGCCACGTTTTTGGAAGAGCATGGCGTCGCGTTCCCGGACGCAACTCCACTTGCGTCGCCTTGAAATGATCGGGATCACCAGCATCCCCGGCTTGCACTGAGCAGCGAAAGCCAAGCCTGCAAGCGGCAACAACTTCAGAGGAAGCGGCATCCGCCGTCCTTGCGTTTCCCGGTGAGCATGACCACGGCATTTGCCCTCCTGTAGTCTGGTCAAACCTATATCGTTGCTTAGGTCTCCACAACGGCCGCTGAAAGGACGACAAGAACTGTGAGCCGAACTTCGAACGCCTTCCACCGCACCGCTCAACTCGGCGGGCTACTCACCCTCGCCCTCACGGCGTGCGGCAAAGCACCACAGCCGAGCACCCAGGCGGCGTACGCCCCTGTCAAACTCACCGCGCCCCTCCCAGCGCTCAGCACGCAAGGCGTCCAGCCCCAAGGCGTTCCGCAAGGCACGACGAGCGCTGAACTCAATGTGTTCGACGGCGGCACCGAACTCCTCTTCGACGCGAACGGGTACCCGTCTGCCGCTGGCAGCCGCCTCACCTTCACGCCTGCGCAGTCCACGAAGACCGTGTTTCTGCCCGTCAACAAGAACTACGACTTCAAGATCAAAGCGCTCGACGACCGCACGCCCGCCAACACCCTCGCTTACGGCGAGAAGCTCGGCGTCAACATTCCGACGAGCGGCGCCAGCGTCAACCTCACGCTGCGGTCGATCATCCTCAACGCCTCGCTTCGAACGTTGCTCGGCGTGCGTGCCGTCGATCCTGGGCAAATCGTGGACGTCGGCTTGAGCGTCGTCCCCCAAAACCGCATCGACCTTCTCGTTCCCGAAAGTGATTACACCGTCACGTACAGCGTCCAGAACGGCTCCATCGTGCAGCAGAACGGCACGAATGTCGAATCGAAGCGGGGTGTGCGCGTGCAAGCGTCCGGTGAAGGTCAGCTGACCGTGACGGCGGAAGTCACGGGCTTGTTCGGCCCTGGAACCGGCACTGAAGCGACGCTCTCGACGGTCCTCGGCATTCCGGTGAACGACGTGTCGAGCGGCATCGGCGTCGACATCACGCCCCCCGCGATCACCTTCGACGTCGCCGCGAACCCCACAGCGGGCTCCCCTGTCACCCTGAGTGGCAACATCAGTGACGACGTGGGCGTGCAGAAAGTCGAAGTGTACGACGGCGTCGCCAAGATCGGTGAAGCGAACCTCGGCGCTTCGACGTGGGGTATGACGTGGACTCCGAGCGCAGGTGATCACGATCTGCAAGTGCTTGCCTACGACGCTGCCGGGAACGTTGGGCGTGCCCGCAAGTTCAGCACCACGCGCTTCACCAGCATCACGCGGAGCGAGTCGGGAAGCATCGCGGACTTCGCCGCGAAGGGCGAGTACGGCGTCATTGCGACGGGCAACGTGAAGGTGTTCAAGCAAAGCGGCGGGATCTGGACCGAGCAGGCCACGCTTGGCATGGGAACGTACGTCGACACCGACGGCCTTAACGTCATTTCTGGTGACGGCAGTGGCGTGACGATCTACCGTCAAAACGGCACGTGGACGAACGAAGCTTCCTTCCCTGTCGGAGTGACGGAGGCCAACCGCATTGGTGTGAGCGGCGATTACGCGGTGGTCGGCTCGCCGTCCCAAAACGGCAACAAGGGCGCCGTGTTCGTGTACAAACGCAGCGGCGGCACGTGGTCTGAAGCGGCGCGCCTTGACAGTGCAGCAAGCACTGCCGAGGGCTTCGGCACGGCCGTGAGCATCAATGGCACCCGCCTCGTCGTGGGCGCGCCCAGCGCTTTGAACGGCGGTGTCGCGTACGTGTACGAACTCAACGGAGGCGCGTGGACGCTCTCGGACACCCTCTCCCCTGGAACGAGCGGCAACTTCGGGTTGTTCGTCGACGTCCTTGGCAATCGCGTCCTGGTCGGCTCGTCGAGCGCCACGGCGGTGTTCAACAAGTCCACCGTTTGGAGCAAGACGATGATCACCATGGGTGGACGGCTCGATCAAGACGCGTTCCACTTGTCGATCGGCGGGAACATCTACCGGTTGTTCGAACGAGCGTGGGTTGACGTGACCGCGTACGGTTCGATGGTGGCGTTCACGCAAGATGGCGCCATGACCTACAGGGCCAACTTCCCGGCAGAAACGTCATTCCGACGGTAAGCTCATCAGCCTGTTCAAAGGGAAGGCTTTGGCCTTCCCTTTCGCGTGCTTGGCTTTACTTCATCGGTCCGTGGCGCATCTGATGGTGCTCAAGTAGCTCTCCGATGCGGTCGTGCAAGTTCTTGAGGTTCGTCGGCGTCATGACGATCTTCGCGACGAGCGACGCCTCGGGTTTGTCGGATGGGCCTTCCGCGAAGCAGAAGTTGAGCAGCACCTCGTCCCGGGTCGTGTCGAGGACGGCGAAGTTGGCGTAGAGAGGCTTGATGTCGCTGGGAACGCGGATGTTTGTGGTCATGAGTTCCTCCTTGACTTGAGGGTTTTGAGAGGCGGGCGAGATGGTGGGTCGTTCCGTAACAGCTGCCGTGCGGGGCTGTGGCGTTCGTGCTCGGCGCGCAGCTCCTCGAAATCGACGACGTTCGAGATGGGCACGTTCCGCACGCGGATCATGTGGCCGAGGCGACGCGACAAGTACACGCTGTCCGGCCCGAACGGATGCGTGGAGTACCGTAGGTACTGCCGGACGTAGGCCAGCTGGAATTGCCCCGGTGCGAGGAAGGGACGACGTGCGGTCTTCCCCACCGCTCGCACCACGCGGTGCACGTCCGCCACGGTGAGGGGTGCGCCGTGAACGTCGGAGAGCAGGAACTCAGACGTCGACGCGCGTTGCCAGGCAAGCATCTTCTCGGCGAGCTTGCCTTGCAGTTGCATCTCCGCTCGTTGCCCCTCGAAGGTCGGGCCGTACAACAGTCCGGCGTCGATGTCGACGTCCTGCCACGTCAACGCGACGAGGGCGCTCGAACGCCACCCCGCAAACCACAGCAAGGTGATGAGGCGTTCGGCGTCGTGTCGACGCGCTGCGCCGATGAGGGGCAAGAGATCCGCTTCCGTCATTGCTGGCCGTCCCGTTCCCACGGGCTTGCGCAGTTCGAAGCGGCCGAGGTCGTGTCGAGTGTATCCGCGGGCGTGGAACCAACGCAGGACATGCTCCACGCCGCGCCATGCTGGCCACCACGTCTCGTCTTCGACGTGCTCCTGCCGAAGGAAACGAAGGTACAACTGGGCTGTCTGTTGGCTTGGGAACGCGCGACGGCCCGCGAAGGCCGTGAAGCGCGCCCAGGCGTCGCGGTACCACGTCTCCCCGGCTGGCGTGAGCCCTTGGGCTTGACGTTCGGTCAGGAAGGCTTCGAAAGCCCGTGTGGGCGTCGTTCTCGGCATCTCAGCCCTCCCCGTTCACGGTGCGCATCGGGGAGGCGCGTCGGTGCGCTTGCTTGAGGTCGTCGCCGTTCAGGAGCGCGTAGCGGTTGCTCATCTCCAGCGACGTGTGCCCGAAGATGCGCTGCAGCGTGAACACGTCCCCGCCGTTGCGGAGGTACTGCACGCCGAAGCCGCGGCGGAAGGCGTGCGCGCTGAGGCGCGGCAAGTCGGCGAGGCGGCACAAGCGGTCGAGAAGCTTGTCGAGGGTCGCGCGGGCCATCGGTTCACCGTTCGCCAGGAACAGCGTGCGGTGTGGTGCGTCTTCGTCGCGCTCGGTGGTGACGTACAAGCGGATCGCTTTGATGGTGCCGCGTTCGACGGGCACGGCGCGGCTCTTGCCGCCTTTGCCGTGCCGCACGACGACGTAGCCTTCGGGTTTGACGTCGGTGAGGTCGAGGGCGGCGAGTTCGGACGCGCGAACGCCCGAGTCGAAGAAGTAGGGTGATGATGGCGGTGTCACGCAGTGGATTGCGGGAGTGCGTCTTGATGGCGGCGAGGAGTTTCTTGACGTGCTGCGGTCGAACGACGGGCAGGTCTTGCTGCGGCAACTTCGGGAGTTGCATGCGTTTGGTGACGTCGGCGTCCAGGTACGACTCGGCGTGTGCCCAGCGCAGCAGGGTCTTGAGGGGGCGCAGTCGGGTGTGCGTGGCACCGGCGGAGACGTCGGTGAGGCAGGACGCGGCGTACGCGCGGATCACGGCGGGCGTGACGTCTTTGATCTGAGTGAAGCCTTGCTGGCGCGCGAAGCGCTGGAAGACGGCGAGGGCGTTGCGGTACGCCGTGAGGGTGTTTCTGCTGTGTCCGCGGCTTTCGCAGTCGAGCAGGAATTCTTGCGTGACGACGTCGAGGGTGGTGAACATGGCACTCCTTTCGAGGTCGAACTCGGCTTGTGGGGTCACGCTTGAGGGCGTTTTGTCTTCACGCTTCGGCGTTTTTGGACCGAGTTCAACGACGCTCATGAGGAGAATTCACCTTCGAAGCACGCTGTCGTTCCTTTTGAAAACTCTTCGTCTGGAACAAAGAAAAAACCCGCAGCTCGGCTGCGGGTTTCATTTGGCGGAACGGGAGAGATTCGAACTCTCGGTACGGTTGCCCGTACACACGCTTTCCAGGCGTGCCCCTTCAACCACTCGGGCACCGTTCCAGCATTAGGAAGAGTAGCGTGAACGGCGGGGTTGTGCAAGAGGCGGCAAAGGACGCTCTGCCTCTTGGCGGTGCCTTTACATCTGAAGGTCGTGAAGGCACTCTTGCACGAGGGCGGCGGGACGGTCGTTAGGGTGGGGTCATGGCGACGTATCGACTTGCTTGCATGGAGCAGCCCTGCCTGGAATTGGCCGCTCGCCTGGACGATCTCGTGCATAGTTTCGAAGCTCGTCATGGAGTTCGCGTGACGTTCGAATCTCGGCCCGAAGGATGCGGAAAAGCCGTTCCGTTCGCGTTGCTGCTGTTCGATTCGGCGAACGCCTTGACGGACGTGGATCTGGACGAGCTTCGGGCGGCCGTGATGCGCCTCGGCATCAATTGCCATGACGTCTTGGCGCTGGGACCGAGCGTTCTCAGTCATCCGGTCCTTTGAGGTCGGATGGTAAGCTCGAAGCGTGGTCCCCTTGCCGCCCGGGGTGAAGATCGTGACGCGATCACCGCTCGCGTTTTGCGCGAAATTCGTGTTGCGTACGCGCGCCGTGGCCATGGTCGTCGGTCGAACGATTCATGTCAGCGGCGCGTCTAGGGAAGCGTTTTCGAGCAGCGACGGTTGGGTGCGCCATGAGTTGGTGCACGTCGAGCAGTTCGAGCGGTACGGCTTTTTGCGTTTCCTGGCGCTGTATCTGCTGGAGTCGGCGCGGCGCGGCTACGTGAACAATCGCTTCGAAGTCGAGGCGCGCGAGCGATCCGGCTTCGGCTAACGCCGTCGTTGCAGCGCGCGCACGACAAACGCGGCGTCGAGACCGGCGCCGCGCAGGGTGCCGGAACTCGTGGAGCGCTGCCCCGGAAGGCCGACGTAGTAGAGGCCGGGAACGCGCGTGCTCAGACCGAGGCGTTGGTACGGCTCGCCTCGGTCGTCGAGGGCGCCGAGGCCACGAAGGAATTCCAAGTTCGGACGGTAGCCGGTCGCGAAGACGACGACGTCGACTTGTTCTTCCGTTCCGTTCGGCCAGACGACGCCCCGGCGAGAGAAGCGTTCGAACATGGAGCGCTGATCGAGGTGGCGGCGCTCGAAGGCCGCTCGGTACTTGCCGGTGTCGTAGACGACGGTCGGGGTGGGAAGGCGTCCGAACCGTCCGAGCGGAAGATGCTCGACATGCGTGGGGGCCGCCCAGTCGAGGATGTCGCGTCCAAAAATTCGCTGAGGCACCCAGCGAACGTTGCGGCGCACGGCGAGGGTCACGCGCGCGACCCGGGCGAGTTCCACGCCGATTTGCACGGCGGAGTTCGCCGACCCGACGACGATGACTCGCTTTCCCTCGAAGTCGGCGGGTCGGCGGTAGGCGGACGAGTGCAGAACGAGTCCTTGGAACGCGCTCCTCCCCGCGATGATCGGCACGAAGGGACGACGAAAGGCGCCTGTCGCGGCGATGACGTTGCGCGCCCTCCAGGTTCGTCCGTCGTCGGCATGCACGGTGAACGTCGCGCCTGCTCGGGTGATCCCCTGGACGTACGTTTCGAGTTCGATCCGAAGGCCGAAGGTGAGAGCGTAACGCTCCAAGTAAGCGATGACTTCGTCTCGCGTCGGGTAGCGGTCGGGGTCGCCGAAGTAGGCGAGGCCGGGCAGCGCCGAGTGGCGTGCGGGCGAGAAGAGCGTGAGGGAGTCGTAGTGACTCGGCCACGATCCGGTGGGGCGGCGTCCCGTCTCGAGCACCGTGTAGTCGAGGCGGGCGTTCGCGAGATGGTAGGCGGTCGCCAGGCCGGACGGGCCCGCCCCGACGATCACCGCGTCGAACACGCGCGACATGAGGTCAGCTCATGGGAACGATGGCGAGGGTGCACCTCGACACGCAGACGAGCTTGCCTTGTTCGTCGTGAATCTCGATGCTCCACACGTGGGTGGTGCGTCCCCGGTGGATGGGCGTGGCAGTCGCCGTGACGACGCCGTCGCGCTTGGCGCGCAGGTGGTTCGCGTTGATCTCCAAGCCGACGGCGCCTTGGCCGCTCGCCGCGACGTTGAGGTACGCGCCGAAGCTCGCGACGGTCTCGGCGAGTGCGACGGACGCCCCGCCGTGCAGCAAGCCGAAAGGTTGGTGCACGCGCGGCCCGACCGGCATGCGAGCGACGACTTTGTCCTTGCCGGTTTCGATCATCTCGATGCCGAGGGTCGCAAGGAGTGTGTGAGGCATGGGGTCCTGCAGTTGCCGAGTAAGCGCTTGAAGGTCGTCGGACGAATGGTCGGATGCGTTCACTTGCGGTCTCCTTGGATGGTGCCGAGGACGCGCCAACCGCGCTTCTCGGCGAGGCGGGCGAGCTCGCGGTCGGGATGCACGGCGATCGCATGCCGAGCGAGGCGCAGCATGTACTCGTCGGGAGCCGTGTCGCCGTACGCGGCGTACAACTCGGCGCCGTGCAAGAAGCGCAGGAGGTCGTGCGCCTTCGACTCGCCCACGCGGACGAGGCCGACGACACCGCCCGTCAGGTGCCCGCGCGCGTCGAAGTCGAGCGGGGTTCCGAGGGCGAGCGCATCGACGCGCGCGGCGAACGCTTCGAGAACGGGTTGGTACGTACCCGACGCGAGGACGACGACGCGGCCTTCCTCGCGGTGGCGGCGTAGCTCGTCGAGGACGTCTTCGCGGCGATTGGGCCAAAGGTCTCGTTCGACGACGTCTTCGGCGATTTCGCGAATGTCGTCGCGGGTCACGCCCCGGAGAAGCCTCGGAAGTTCGGCCACCCAGCTTTGCCGCACGCGTTGCACGTCGAGCACGCGGGCTCGTGCGAGCAGCACGGCGGGCAGCTTGCGAGCGAGGAAGCCGCGCACCTTGCCGCCTTGGCCTCGTTCGCGCAGGACGCGCAGCATGCCACGCCACGTCTCGCCTGTCGTGAGGGTTCCTTCGAGGTCGGAGGCGACGAAGGCCTGGGAAGCCCGCGCGTTCACGACGCGGACCGTTCGTGCGCGCGCGCGAGGCGCGCGAGTACGCTCACGAGCAGGGTCTGCTCGGCCGCTTGCACTCGGGCGCGCAACGTTTCGACGGTGTCGTCAGGCTCGACGGGCACCGGGGCGCGCGCGAGCACCTCGCCGGTGTCGTAACCGCCGTCGACGAGGTGCACGGTCGCGCCCGACTCCGTCTCGCCAGCCTTCAGGACGGCTTCGTGGACTCGGTCGCCGTACATGCCGCGTCCTCCGAACTTCGGCAGGAGGCTCGGGTGGACGTTGAGGATGCGTCCTTCGAAGGCCCGCAGGACGCGCGGGCCGACGGGGCGCATGTAGCCCGACAAGACCACGAGGTCATTGTCGGCCGCGCGTATCGCTTCGCACATCGTCTCGTCGAGGTCGTGGGGATGCGTGACGGTCGAGAGGTGCAGGGCTCGCAAGCCCGCCTCGCGGGCGAAGGCGAGGGCGGGGCTGTGCGAGTTGTTGCTGATGACGAGCGTCGGCGTGGCATTCAAACGTCCTTCTCGACACGCCCGCACGACGGCCCGCATGCCCGAGCCGCCGTGGGACGCGAGGAAGGCGAGGTTCACGCGCTCGACTCGCCGAGTTCGCGCAGCAGGTACGCGCTCGTCAAGATGCCGTTGTGGTAGTCCGAGAGGGCGAACGATTCGTTCGGGGAGTGCGGAGCGTCCTCGTTGAGACCCATGTCGACGAGCAGGACGGGCGCGCCGAGCACCGCTCGGAAGTCCGCGACGATGGGAATGCTGCCGCCCGTGCGCGCGAAGGCCGCCTTCGTGCCGAACACCTTGTGCAGGGCGCGGTCGGCGGCGGCGATGAACGGCGAGTCGAGGTCCATGGCGACGGGTTGGCCGCCGTGCAACTCGATCACCTCGACGGTCGCTCCCTCGGGCGCCAAGCTCTTGATGTACGACGCGGCGAGCTTGGTGATGCGCTCGGGGTCTTGACCGGGCACGAGGCGCATGGAGATCTTCGCGCCCGCCTTGGCGGCGATGACGGTCTTGCTGCCTTCTCCTTGGTAGCCGCCCCAGATTCCGTTCACGTCGAGGGTCGGTCGGCCCCACAAGCGCTCCAAGGTGGTGTAGCCCGCCTCGCCGGGCAAGGCGCTCACGCCGATGCTCGCCGCGAACTTCTCGTCGGAGTGCGGCAAGCTCGCCCACATGGCGCGTTCGTTCTCGGTGAGGGCTTGGACGTCGTCGTAGAAGCCGGGGATGGTGATGCGGCCTCGATCGTCCTTGAGCTTGGCGATGATCTGCGCGAGGGCGTTGATGGGGTTCGGAGCGGCGCCGCCGTACGCGCCCGAGTGAAGGTCGCGGTTCGCGCCTTGCACGCGCACCTCGATGTACGCCAAGCCGCGCAGGCCGTACGTCACCGTCGGGACATCGGACGCGAAGCGCGAACCGTCGGAAATCACGACGACGTCGCACGCGAGTTCTTCTTGGTGTTCGCGCAGGTACGCGCCGAGGCTCGGCGAGCCGATCTCCTCCTCGCCTTCGAGCAGGAACTTCACGTTCACGGGCAGTTCGCCGCGTGACAGCAGCAACTCGACGCCTTGGACGTGCGCGAACGCTTGGCCTTTGTCGTCGGTGGAGCCGCGCGCGTAGATGCGGCCGTCGCGCACGGTCGGCTCGAACGGAGGCGACAGCCATTCTTCGAGGGGCGCTTCGGGTTGCACGTCGTAGTGGCCGTAAATCAGCACGGTGGGCTTGCCGGGCGCCTGCAGACGCTCGGCGTACACGACGGGATGCTTGGCGGTGTCGTCGACGCGGGCGGTGAAGCCGAGGCGGGCGAGCTTGCCTTGCAAGAACTCGGCGGCGCGGCGCATGTCATCTTTATGCTCTTCTTGCGCGGAGACGCTGGGAATGCGAAGAAGGTCGAAGAGTTCGGCGTCGGCGGCGTTCGTGTCGAGGTGAGGGCGCAGATCGTGGTCGGATGCGGTCATGCGGGGATGATACCAATCCGCGGCGGCCTTGGCCGTTCGCGACTCTTCAGCTGGGGCGGCCCACGGTGCGGTCCAATTTCGGCTTGACGATCTTGTCGATGCCGCTTTTGCCGAGCCGCACGAGGAAGCCGGCGCTGCGATGGTACGCGAGGCCGCCGTCGACGTTGAGGCACGTTCCCTCGGCGTACAGCAGGGGGCTGTGCACGAGTTGCGGCTCGACCGACAGGACGTACGAGATCGGCGTGTGGCCGTGTACGAGGCGCTCGCCGCCGTACGTGGCGAGCATGGTGAGCGCGCGGCTCGACCCGCCTTCCTCCATGAACACTCCGCGCTCGGAAAGGTCGCGTACGAGCGCGTCGAGGACGATGGGGTCGTTCGAGCCGAGGGTGTTCCACAAGGCGACGTTGACGCTTTGAAGGTCGCGTCCGTAGCGCAGGTACGCGTCGGTGTCGGCGTGCAAGAAGAGGTACGGCCCGAGCCGCACCACGCCGGGACGCTTGCGCAGCCACTCCAGGTGGCGAGGTTGCAGACGCTGCAAGTCGCTCGTCTGCCCGCGGTTGAGGCGCCAGCGCTCCAGGAACGATCGCCCGCGGACGTCTCGCCATTCGCTGCCGAACGTGTACGCGCCGATCAGCAAAGGCTCGTGGTTTCCAAGCAGGACGTACACGCGTCCGCCCGCCGCCGCCGCTTCATGCTCGAGGCGCATGAGGTACTCGACGACGCCCACGCCGTCCGGACCGCGATCGACGAGGTCGCCGACGGACACGAGGACGTTCACGCCGCCCACCCAGAAACCGGCCTCGTCGACGAGGCCGGCGCCGTGCAGAAGGCCTTGAAGCTTCGAAAGCTCGCCGTGAACGTCCCCGACGACCCACAAGGCGCGCGTGAGCGTCGTCACGTCCGTCCTCGCAGCGCTTGAGTTGAAAGTGGAGGAAACGACCGAAAGTCCTTCAAGTTCTTCCAGGGTACCGCACCGAGGGGCTGGTCGCCACCGAGGCGGCTCAGGACGAGACGGTGTCTTCCGCGTCGCCTTCGGGAACGTCGGCGGGCAGGGCTCGCCACTGCGTCATGCGGTCCGTGAGGTCGCTTTGCAGACGCTCGATGGCGCCTTCCATGCGGCCGCGCGCCGAGTCGAGTTGATGACGAAGGCGCATGATTTCCTCGACGCCGGCGAGGTTGACGCCAAGTTCTTGGGTGAGACGGCGGATTTCACGCAGGTGCTCGATGTCGCGCTCCGAGTACAGGCGGGTCTTGCCGCTCGACCGTCCGGGGCGGATCAGTCCCTTGCGTTCGTACAACCGCAACGTCTGGGGATGCATGTCCACGAGTTGCGCGGCGATGGAGATGACGTACACGGGGCGATCGAGCGGATCGGCGGATTCGGGACCGTTGCCGAGGGCGCGCTCGCGCAGGATGCGCTCTTGCAGTTCACCCTCGAGGCGCTCGATTTCGCCTTCGAATTGGTCTTGCAAGTCGTCGAGTTCGTGCTGAAGGCGCATGACTTCCTCGACGCCGGCGAGGTTGACGCCGAGTTCTTGGGTGAGACGGCGGATTTCACGCAGGTGCTCGATGTCGCGCTCCGAGTACAGGCGGGTCTTGCCGCTCGACCGTCCGGGGCGGATCAGTCCCTTGCGTTCGTACAACCGCAACGTCTGGGGATGCATGTCCACGAGTTC
>NZ_QJSX01000009.1:85505-138005 GCF_003217515.1 Deinococcus yavapaiensis KR-236
TCCGAGTACAGGCGGGTCTTGCCGCTCGACCGTCCGGGGCGGATCAGTCCCTTGCGTTCGTACAACCGCAACGTCTGGGGATGCATGTCCACGAGTTCCGCCGCCACGGAAATCACGTACACGGGACGATTCCTGCCGCCGTCAGCCATAAGTGACTTGAGTATACCCCACGCAACGAACGTGTTCGGAACGATCGTCACTTCATGGAACGCGCACGCTCAAGTATTCGATGTGAAAAACGGGAGGGTTCGTGACCCTCCCGTGAGACGAGTAACTTGGTTGGTGAAGGCTCAGACGAAGCGTCCCCCGTGCCGAGCCGCCGCCGCCTCGACGACCTGGCTCGGGATGTCGTCTTCCACGGCGATGGCCGTGCCTTGCTGTGTGCTGGTGTAGAGGCTGTCGAAGCGCTCGTCGTCGAGGTGGTAGACGTGGTCGCTCGAGTCGACGTTCGGCGTGCCGGTCGCGCCGTACGAATCGGCGCTCGTCCGCCCGTCGTGATTCTCGTCGACGCCGCCCGCGCCGCCGACGGCGCCGACCGACGCGCCGACGCCCGAGCCGAGGGCCGTCATGCCCAGCAGCACAGGAATAGCGAGCGCGCCGCCAGTCGCGACCGTGCCGACCGCCGCGGCCACCGCCCCGACGACCGCTCCGACGCCCGTTCCCTTGACGGCGCCCGCGCCCGCGTCCTCGGCGCCCGCGTCGGCATCGTTGGCGGCCATGACGTCATCACGCGTCGTGTCGACGCGCGTCGAAGCGTCGGCTTGCGCGTCGAGGTTGGCGTCGCGCATCGTCGAGCGCCGCCCGAAGTTCGCGGAGCGCGTTTCAGGCTGGATGACGCCTTGCGCGAGCAGGTCTTGTACGAATGCGTCCGCCTGTGTTTTGTTCGGGAATACAAGGTGTTTCATGATTCGACCGTACGCGGCGCCCACGCTTGTACGGATGAGCTTGGCGTAGCGGCACCTTCACTCGATATCTTTGGAACGACAATCCAGTGCCCCAGCTTTACATATGCAAATACTCTTGGTCATAAATTTGACAATTGAAACACGAAGACGTATCTTTTCCTGACAAGTAGGAGGAGTTATGTCGGACGCCGCCCCCCTCGTTCCCGCCGCCTCGTGGGCCATCATCGACTCGACTTTGCGCGAAGGCGAGCAGTTCGCCCGCGCCAACTTCTCCAGCAGCGACAAAGTCGAGATCGCGCGGGCGCTCGACGCGTTCGGCGTGGAATTCATCGAGGTCACCACGCCGATGGCGAGCCCGCAAAGCGAGCGCGACGCGCGTACTCTCGCCGGACTCGGCTTGAACGCCCGCGTCATCACCCACGTTCGCTGCGCCATGGAAGACGCGCGCCGCGCCATCGACACGGGCGTGCAGGGCCTCGACCTCCTCTTCGGCACGTCCAGCTTCCTGCGTGAGTTCAGCCACGGCAAGAGCATCGATCAGATCATCGACGCGGCGCGCGAAGTCATCTCGTACGTCAAAAGCCAAGGCGTCACCGTACGCTTCTCCGCCGAGGACACCTTTCGCTCGGAGGAAGCCGATCTGCTCGCCGTGTACCGCGCTGTCGACGAAGTCGGCGTGGACCGCGTCGGACTCGCCGACACCGTGGGAGTCGCCACGCCGCGCCAAGTGTACGCCCTCGTGCGCGAAATTCGGCGCGTCGTCTCGTGCGACATCGAGTTCCACGGCCACAACGACACGGGCTGCGCCGTGGCCAACGCTTACGAAGCGATCGAAGGCGGCGCGACGCACATCGACACGACGATCCTCGGCATCGGTGAGCGCAACGGCATCACGCCCCTCGGCGGCTTCCTCGCGCGCATGTTCTCGATGGATCCCGGCGGCCTCATGGACAAGTACCGCCTCGACATGCTGCCCGACCTCGACAACATGATCGCACGAATGGTCGGCCTTCCGATTCCGTGGAACAACTACCTCACGGGCGAGTTCGCGTACAACCACAAGGCGGGCATGCACCTCAAGGCCATCTACCTCAACCCCGGAGCGTACGAGGCCATTCCGCCGCAGGTGTTCGGCGTGGGCCGCACCCTGCAAGTCGGCAGCCGCGTCACGGGCAAGCATGCCGTCGCCCATAAGGCGCGCGAGCTCGGCCTGCACTTCGGCGAGGACGCCTTGCGGCGCGTCACCGATCACATCAAGGCCCTCGCCGATCACGGCGAGCTCGACGACTCGCACTTGGAAAAGGTGCTTCGGGAATGGGTCCGGGCGTGACGCCGAGCGGTCAGACAACAGCGCCCGAGCGCTCGAAGGCCGCGTGGCATGATTTGCGAATGAGCATCCTCGCGCGCACTCCGCTGTCGCTCGGCGACCTTCGGCGCGACCTCTCGTTCTCGGCGGTCTTCTCGGGCTTCCTGGCGATGTTCGTGGGCCTTTCGGGCACCCTCGCGCTTCTCTTCTCGGCCGCCAAGAGTTCGCATCTCACGGCCGCGCAAACGAGCTCGTGGGTGATGAGCGTGTGCGTCGCCATCGGCGTGACCGGCCTGGTCTTGTCGTGGGTGTACCGCGCTCCGGTCGTCACGGCGTTCAGCACGCCCGGCCTCGCCCTGCTCGCGTCGGACATGAACCGCTTCTCGTACGCGGACGTGATCGGCGCGCTCATCGTCACGGCCCTCGTCGTGACGGTCCTCGGATTCAGCGGTTTGTACGCGCGGCTCGTGGAACGCATCCCGAGCGCGGTCGCCGCCGCCGTTCTCGCCGGCATCCTGCTGCCGTTCGCGCTCGGCGTGTTTCGCGCCTTGCCGTCCTCTCCCCTGCTCGTCGGCTTGATGGTCGCGACGTACCTCGTCGCGCGACGCTTCGCCGCTCGGTACGCCGTGCCGCTCGCCTTGCTGATCGGCCTGATCGTCGCGGGCTTCACGGGAAGCTTCACGGGCGCGGCGTTCGCGTGGACGCTGCCGAGCCTGGTCTTCACGGCGCCGTCGTTCTCGCTGTCCGCCACGCTCGTCCTCGCGCTTCCCATGACGATCCTCGCGCTCGCCTCGCAGCATCTGCCGGGACTCGCCGTGATGAAGGCGAGCGGCTTCGGGCGCGTGCCCGCCACGCCCCTCGTGGGCGTCACGGGCCTCGCGAGCCTCCTGTCCGCTTCGTTCGGCGCGCACACCACGACCTTGGCGGCCATCACCGCCGCAATCTGCGCCGGCCCCGAAGCGCATCCCGAACCGTCCAAGCGCTACGTCGCGGGACTCGCCAGCGGCGCGTCGTACCTGCTCGCCGCCCTCGCCGGAGGCGTCCTCGCGGGCGCGTTCGCCCTGCTGCCGCCCGCCCTGCTCGCCGCCCTCGCGGGACTCGCCCTCACGGGCAGCTTGCTTTCGAGCCTCGAAGCGTCTCTCCGGGAAGCCGCGTGGCGCGAAGTCGCCCTCCTCACCCTCGTCGTCACCGCGAGCGGCGTGACGTTCCTCGGCGTCGGCAGCGCCTTTTGGGGCATCGTCGTCGGGCTCGCCGCCACCCTCGTTCTTCGTCCCGGGAGGACCGCATGACTCCAAACCAGCCGCCTCGAACGATGGCCGAGAAGATCCTCTCGGCGCGGTCGGGCAAGTTCGTTTCGGCGGGTGACCTCGCCGTCGTGGAAGTCGATCAAGTCATGATCGTCGATTCCATCGCGCAAAGCGTCATCAAAGTGCTCGCCGACCTCGAAGCCACGCCGAAGTTCCCCGAGCGGGTCTCGTTCGTGATCGACCACGTCGCGCCCGCCTCCACCGTCAGCGTCGCCGAAGCGCAAAAAGAAGCGCGCGAGTACGCCTCGGCGCACGGCTGCCGCCTGTTCGACGTCGGGCGCGGCATCTGCCACCAAGTCCTGATGGAAGAAGGGCTCGCGCGACCCGGCTGGATCGTCCTCGGGTCGGACAGCCACTCCACGACGTACGGCGCGGTCGGCGCGTTCGGAACGGGCATGGGTGCCACCGACATCGCGCTCGCCGCGGCGAGCGGCAAGACTTGGCTGAAAGTGCCCGAAAGCGTCAAGGTGACCTTCGCGGGCGATCTGCGGCCGGGCGTCAGCGCGAAGGACGCCGCCTTGGAGATGATTCGTGTGCTGGGCGCCGACGGCGCGACGTACATGAGCGTCGAGATCCACGCCGGAGACCGATTCACGCGCGGCGAGCGCATGACCCTCGCCAACCTCTGCGTGGAAGCGGGCGCCAAGTGCGGCCTCGCGGTGCCCGGCGGCGAAGTCCTCAGCGACTACGGCTACGACTTCCCGTCGTGGGTGTACCCGGACGAAGGCGCGACGTACCTTCGCGAGGTCACCATCGACCTCTCGGCCCTGCAGCCTCGCATGAGCGCTCCCTCGGAAGTCGACAACGTCCACGACGTCAGCGCTCTGCGCGGCCTCAAAGTCGATCAGGTGTTCATCGGAACGTGCACGAACGGACGGCTCGAAGATTTGCACGCGGCGGCCGACGTGCTTCAAGGCCAGCGAGTCGCGCCGCACACGCGCCTTCTCGTGATTCCCGCCTCCAGCGTCGTCATGGAGCAGGCGATGGCCGACGGGACCCTTCTCACCCTCATGCAAGCCGGAGCGATCCTCGGCACGCCCGGTTGCGGACCGTGCATGGGCCGCCACCAAGGTGTCCTCGCGCCCGGCGAGGTGTGCGTCTCCACCAGCAACCGCAACTTCATCGGTCGCATGGGCGCCGCCGAGTCGAAGGTGTACCTCGCGAGTCCCGCCGTCGCCGCGGCGACGGCCGTCTTGGGACACATCGGGCTGCCCGAGGACTTGAAAGTGACGGTGGCGAGCTGATGCCCCGCGTCTGGAAGTTTCCCGATTCCATCAACACCGACGACATCCTCCCAGGCAAGTACGCGCCGTTCATGGTCGGCGAGGACGTCTTCCAAACGTACGCCTTCGCGCACTTGCGGCCCGAATTCGCGTCGCAGGTGCGACCGGGCGACGTGCTCGTCGGTGGACGCAATTGGGGACTCGGCAGCAGCCGCGAGTACGCGCCGCAAGCTTTGAAGAAGCTCGGCGTCGCGGGCATCGTCGCCGCGAGCTTCGCGCGCATCCACTACCGCAACCTTTTGAACCTCGGCGTCCCCGCCTTCGAAGCGCCGAGCGTCATAGAGGCCTTGCAAGACGGAGACGAGGTGACGCTGGACGTGAATTCCGGGTTGCTCGTTCGCGGCGCGGACACCTTCCAGCTCACCGCGCCGCCCGAGTTCCTGCGAGAAGCCCTGAAAGAGGGCAGCATCCTCGCGTACTACCGCAAGCACCAGAAGTTTCCCGGCGAGTGAGGCCGGGCGACAGTGACGACACGTTCGGAGGCGATGTGAAACACTAGCGAGTATGGCTGTCTTGGAAGTCGAATGCCCCATCTGCGGTGAAATCCTGGAGCTCACCGACGCGGACCGCGCGGAGCTCGAAATCGGCGACGTGATCGTGTGCGAAAGCTGCCACGCCGAGATGGAAGTGACGAAGAACGACCCGCAGGATTTCGACCTCGAACTGCTCGGGATTCTGACCGAGTGCCCGAACTGCGGAGAGGAATTCGACGTCACCGAAGAAATGATCGCGGACACCGACATCGTGACGTGCCCGCACTGCAACGCGAAAATTCAACTCGAGTTCGAAGACTGAACTCGGCTTATCAAGGAGGCCGACATGGCGAGCGTTCAATTCGAAAATCCTGAAACCGGCGCGATCATCACCCTCGACAACCCCGAGCTCGGCGAACTCGTCCTCGACGACGAGACGGGCGCGGAATTCGAAGTCGTCAGTCTCGATCCGCCGCGCCTCGCGCCCGCGCCGCAAGAGCAAGAAGACTGGGGAGAGTAAGCCTTTCCACGCTCGGCGCCGCCCCCCTCGGAGGGGGCCTTTCGATTCGTCCGCACATCGACGCTTCTCGGTGGAGAAGCCGCCCAAAGGGCAAAGGGGTTCGTTTCAAGTCATGGCCGATTTCGCAATTCTGTACGACCGGGTGCGCCCCGACGAGAAGATGCTGTTCGACGCGCTCGACGCGGCGGGCGTCGCGTACGACAAGGTGTACGTGCCGCAACTCAAGCTCACCTTCGAGCAGACGGTTCCGTGGAAGGTGGCCTTGGAGCGCTGCGTGTCCCAATCGCGCGGGCACGCGGTGACGCGGGCGCTCGAAGGGCTGGGCGTGCGGGTCGTGAATCCGTCTCACGTGATCGAGCTTTGCGGGGACAAGCTCGCGACGAACGCTCGCCTGGCCGCCGCGGGCGTGCCGACGCCTCGTACGGGCGTGGCCTTCACGGCGGAAGCGGCGTTGGAACTCATCGAAGACTTCGGTTACCCGGTCGTGATAAAGCCGACCGTCGGATCGTGGGGTCGTCTGCTGAGCAAGATCAACGACCGCGACGCCGCCGAGGCGGTGCTGGAGCACAAGGAGGTGCTCGGCGGGCCGCAACACCAAATCTTTTACATTCAAGAGCTCATCCGCAAGCCCGAGCGTGATATTCGCGCGTTCGTGGTAGGGGGCGAGACGATCGGGGCGATCTACCGCACGTCCGAGCACTGGGTAACGAACACGGCGCGCGGCGCGAAGGCCAGCAAGTGCGACGTGACGCCCGACATCGCCGACCTCGCCGTGCGCGCCGCGCAGGCCGTCGAAGGCGAAATCGTGGCGATCGACTTGCTCGAAGATCCCGCGCGGGGCCTGCTCGTGAACGAGATCAATCACACCATGGAGTTCAAAAACTCTGTCAGCACGACGGGCGTCGACATTCCCGCGCGCATCGTGGCGCACGCGCTCGAGTTGCTTCAATACGCGTGATGAAGCTCGAATCGCTGGGACGGGCGCTGCAAGCCCACTTTGGACGCGCACTCACCGAGGAAGGCAGCGAAAGCGCCGCCTACGGCGAGCGTCCGCTCGAAGCGACCGAGTCGTTCGAGGACAAGGCGACGGCTCGGACGCGGCGCTCGGCCCGTTCGAAGCGGCCAGGACACGGATCGGGAAGATAACATGACCAAACTTTCAGTCGCCATCGTCGGTGCGTCCGGGTACGCGGGCGGAGAATTCCTGCGCCTCGCCCTCGGCCACCCCATGCTGAACGTTACGCAAGTCACTTCGGAGCGCAACGCGGGCACACCCGTGACGTTCGTGCATCCGAACTTGCGGGGACGCTCGAACCTCAAGTTCATCAAGGCCTCGCAGCTTCAAGCCTGCGACGTCGTCGTGTTGGCGTTGCCGCACGGACACGCGGCGAAGCGCATCGCGGAGTTCGAGGGCTTCGCGCCGATCATCGTGGACCTCAGCGCCGACTTCCGCATCAAGGACCTCGACGCGTACCGCAAGCACTACGGCGAGGACCATCCGGCCCCGAACCAACTCAGCGCCTGGGTGTACGGCAATCCCGAGCTTCACCGAGAGGAGTTGCGCGGCGCGACGAGGATCGCCGGGGCGGGCTGCTTCGCCACGAGCGTCATCTTGGCCCTGTATCCCCTCTTGAAGCTCGGCGTGCCTTTGCCGAAGGACATCGTCGCGACAGGTCTCGTCGGCAGCAGCGCGGGCGGCAAGGATCCCACGGAAGGTTCGCACCACCCCGAGCGGGACGGTTCGCTGCGCGTGTACAAAGCGACGGGGCACCGTCACCTCGCGGAAGTCGAGCAGGAGCTTCCCGGACGCTTCCCGATCCACCTCACGGCGATCGCGTCGCCGCGCGTGCGCGGCATTCTCGCGACGGCGAGCGTGTTCATTCCCGACGGGTACTCGGAGCGCGACGTGTGGGGCGCGTACCGCGAAGTGTACGGAGACGAGCCGTTCATTCGTATCGTCAAAGTCCGTCAAGGCATCCATCGTTACCCGGACCCGAAGCTGTTGGACGGCACGAACTTTTGCGACATCGGCTTCGAGACGGATCAGGAGTCGGGACGCGTCGTCGTGATGAGCGCCATCGACAACCTCGTGAAGGGCACGGCGGGACACGCGCTACAAAGCCTCAACATCGCGCAGGGTTGGGACGAGACGCTGGGCTTGGAGTTCGTCGGCTTGCACCCGTAGGATAACGCGGTGAACATGTTGCAACTCTCGCTCGCCGGTGGAGGCGCGCACCGGGAAGTATCGAAGATCTTGCAAGACATCTCGTTCGAGACGGCCGTGGCACGCGCGACGGGCACGCCGCACTCCATCTTCGAGTTGCTGTGGCACGTGGAGGCGTCGCAGCGCTTCTTGTTGGAGCACGCGACCGGAGGCGAAGTCGACTGGGCGAACGTGGCGCTTTGGCCGAGCGAGGAGAGCGAGGCGGAGTTCCGGCGGGTTCTGCGCGACTTCCAAGTGGGGCAGGCGCAAGCGCAGATGCTCGCCGAGGCGCCGAGCGATCGAGCGCGCGACGCCCTCACCGATCTCGCCGTGCACAACGCCTACCACCTCGGGCAAATCGTGCTGCTGCGGCGCCTCCACGGAGATTGGACGGCTTCTTGATCGTCGTGGGCTCGCAGAACGACGCGAAGGTGCGGCCCGTCCGCGAGGTGTTCGTGGCCGTGTCGCCCGGCGTGGCGGTCGCGGGCGCGCGCGTGCCTTCGGGCGTGCGCGCCCAGCCGATCGGCTTCGAGGAAACGCTGATCGGGGCGCAAAACCGCGCGCGGGGTGCCGCGCGTCATGCGGGCGCGACGTGGGGCGTCGGATTGGAAGGCGGGGTGGAATTCGATTCGGAGGATCGTTGCTGGTTGTTCGGCGTCGTGGTGGTCGTTCGCGATCACCGCGAAGCGTCGGCCCGCTCGGCGAGCTTGATGTTGCCGAGAAGCGTCGCCGAGCGCGTTCGGCGCGGCGAGGAGCTCGGGCCCGTGATGGACGAACTCGTCGGGGAAGTCGGCGTGAAGACGCGCGGCGGAGCGGTCGGACACTTCACGTCCGGTCTTCTCGTGCGCGCCGACGTGTGGCGGCAAGCCTTGATCTTGGCCTTGCCGCCGATCCTCAAGTCGGAGTTGTACGTTCCTTGATCAAACGTGCCCGTCCGGGCCGTCCTCACCCCACCCGCCGAGCACGTGCACGTGCGTGTGAAACACCGTCTGCCCCCCGCCCGGTCCGACGTTCACGACGAGGCGGTAATCGGGCGTGAGGGACCGGGCGACTTTCGTGGCCGTCATGAACAGGCGGCCCATGTGCGCCTCGTCCGTGATGGTATCGAGGCGCTCGCTCGCCACCTTGGGAATCACGAGGACGTGCACGGGCGCCGCCGGGTTGATGTCCTTGATGGCGATGAACTCATCGTCCTCGTAGACGATCTCGGCGGGAATCTCGCGGCTGACGACGCGCTCGAAGATGGTCGGCATGACGACACGGTACACCGCGGGCGAGCTCGCTGTCAGCGCGTTCATCGTTTCGGCGCGAGCAGGGCCGCCACGCCTTGCACGGGCGTGAGATCGGCTTGCTCGACGCGGCGACGCACGTCCTGAAGTTGCGCCGTGTCCACGGCGCGCAGGAAGGCGTGCCAAACTTCCTCTCGCAAAAGGTCGTCGAACCACCGCAGTGTTTGAACGCGTCGCTTGGCGTGCAGGGCGCTTCCGAGGGCGGCGCGGTACGCCAGCACGGACTTCCAGACGTCGTCGACGCCTTGCCCCGTCGTCGCGCTCGCTTGCAGCACCTTCGGCTGCCACGCCGCGCCGTGCGGCGTCAGAAGCCTCAAGGCGTTGCGGACATCGGTCGTCGTGCGGTTCGCACCGCCGGGATCGGCGTCCGCCTTGTTCACGACCACGATGTCGGCGAGTTCCATGATGCCGCGCTTGATGCCTTGCAGCTCGTCTCCGGCGTTCGGAAGGGTCAGAAGGACGAACAAGTCAGTCATGCTCGCCACGGCCGTCTCGCTTTGCCCGACGCCGACGGTTTCCACGAGGATCACGTCGTACCCCGCAGCTTCGCACAGCATCAGCGCTTCACGCGTGCGCCGCGCCACCCCCCCGAGGGTACCACCGCTCGGAGAGGGGCGAATGAAGGCGTTCGGATGCACGGAGAGGCGTTCCATGCGGGTCTTGTCACCCATGATCGAACCGCCCGTGCGATTCGACGAGGGATCGACGGCGAGCACGGCGACTTTGTGTCCCTGCGCGACGAGCGTCAGGCCGAGCGCCTCGATGAAGGTGCTCTTCCCGACGCCCGGCACGCCCGACAAGCCCACGCGAATGGAGCGCCCGGTGAAGGGCAGCACCTGCGCGAGGAGCGCTTGGGCTTCTCGCTCGTGCTCGGGTCGGGCGCTCTCGACGAGGGTGATCGCCTTCGCGAGCGCTCGCCGAGTGCCCGTCCTCAAGGCGGTGACGTCCACGGCCATCGGCAAACGCTACGCTCCTCTTGCCTCGCGCCAGGAAAGCTCGAAGGCATCGCTCACGCGCCGATCCGTCCGCGCAGCAACGCCAGCACTTCCCGCGCGGCGTTCGGAATGACCGTGCCGGGCCCGAAGATCGCGGCGACGCCCGCGCTTCGCAAGTAGGCGTAATCCTGCTGTGGAATGACGCCGCCCGCCACGACGAGGACGTCGGACGCGCCCTCGTCGCGAAGCGCATCGATCAAGGCCGGGATGAGCGTCTTGTGGCCCGCCGCCTGACTGCTCACGCCCACGATGTGCACGTCGTTCTCGACGGCTTGACGCGCGGCTTCCTGCGGAGTCTGGAACAGCGGGCCCACGTCGACGTCGAACCCGAGATCGGCGAAGGCCGTCGCGATGACCTTGGCCCCGCGGTCGTGTCCGTCTTGCCCCATCTTCACGACGAGCATGCGAGGGCGCCGCCCTTCCTCGTGGCTGAACGCCTCGATGTCGTGCCTCAACGCGTCGAATCCCGCGTCTCCCTGGTAGCCTCCCGCGTACACGCCGCTGAGCGTCTTCACCTCGGCGCGGTGTCGGCCCCACACCCGTTCGAGCGCGTAGGAAACCTCTCCGACCGTCGCGCGGGCGCGCATGGCGTCCACCGTCGCCGCGAGCAGATTGCCTTTGCCGGTGCGCGCGCATTCTTCGAGAGCGGCGAGGGTACGCGTGACCTCCTCGGCGTCGCGCGTGTCCCTCACACGCTTCAAGCGCGCGATTTGTCCTTCGCGCACGAGCGCGTTGTCGATGTCGAGGACGTCCACCTGCACGTCGCTGGGAGCCTTGTACTTGTTGACGCCGACGATGACGTCCTCACCTCGATCGATCCTCGCTTGCTTGCGCGCGGCACTTTCCTCGATGCGCAGCTTCGGCAAGCCGGCCTCGACGGCTTTGGCCATGCCGCCCATCGCCTCGACCTCCCCGATGATCTCCATGGCCTTGTCGGCGAGGTCTTGCGTGAGGCGCTCCATCATGTACGACCCGCCCCAAGGATCCACGACGTTCGTGATCGCCGTCTCCTCTTGCAAGATGAGTTGGGTGTTGCGCGCGATGCGGGCGCTGAAATCCGTGGGCAAGCCGATCGCCTCGTCGAAGGCATTCGTATGAAGGCTTTGCGTGCCGCCGAACACCGCCGCCATCGCCTCGATCGTGGTACGCACGATGTTGTTGTAAGGGTCTTGCTCGGTGAGGCTCCATCCGCTCGTTTGGCAGTGGGTGCGCAGCGCGAGGCTTTGCGGGTTCTTCGGCGCGAACGGTTCCATGAGCTTCGCCCATAGGAGCCTCGCGGCGCGCAACTTGGCGACTTCCACGTAGAAGTTCATGCCGATCGCGAAGAAGAACGACAACCTCGGCGCGAAGTCGTCGACGTTCAGCCCTTTCTTCAAGGCGGCCCGCACGTACTCCAGCCCGTCGGCGAGGGTGTAACCGAGTTCGAGGGCGGCGTTCGCGCCCGCTTCCTGCATGTGGTAGCCGGAGATGGAGATGGAGTTGAACTTCGGCATCTCCTTGGCGGTGTACTCGATGATGTCCGCCACGATACGCATCGACGGTTCGGGCGGATAGATGTACGTGTTGCGGACCATGAATTCCTTGAGGATGTCGTTTTGGATGGTGCCGCTGAGCGCCGCGCGCTCCACGCCCTGCTCCTCGCCCGCCACGACGAAGGCCGCGAGGATCGGCAGGACCGCTCCGTTCATGGTCATGGAGACGCTCATCTGGTCGAGGGGAATACCGTCGAAGAGGATCTTCATGTCCTCCACGGAGTCGATGGCGACGCCCGCCTTGCCGACGTCGCCGACGACGCGCGGATGATCCGAGTCGTAGCCGCGGTGCGTGGCGAGATCGAAGGCGACGCTCAGGCCCTTTTGACCCGCCGCGAGGTTGCGCTTGTAAAAGGCGTTGGATTCCTCGGCGGTGGAAAAGCCCGCGTACTGCCTGATCGTCCACGGTCGGCCCGCGTACATCGTGGCGCGCGGACCGCGTACGAACGGCGGGCGTCCCGGCAGCGTGTCCACGTTCGGCAAGCCGTCGAGGTCGGCTTTCGTGTAAAGCGCCTTGAGGGTGAGTCCTTCGGGCGTCGTCTTGTTCAGGGCGTCCGGGTCGGCCCCCTTGCTTTCCTTTCGCGCGAGGGACTTCCAGTCTTCGAAGTTCATGCGCCACCTCCCGTCAAGAGGCTCCACAGCCACGCGCCTCCCCCGCCGAACCACAGCCAACCGACGGCGTAGGCGATGAAGAAGCCCGAGAAGATGACCGCGACGGGCTTCCACAACACTTGGAAGGCGGCGATCGTCACGGCGAGGAAGTCGTTGGAGGAGGCGTGCAGGGGCGCCGTCGGGCGGTCGCCTCGCGCCTCGGAACGGTCGGGATCGGGAAGCGTCACGCGAGTATTATTTCGCGCCCCGCTGGAACGAAGTGAGGACGAAACGATCATTTGTTCTTCCAGCATACCCTCGCGAAACGTCGAAACGGGAAACGGGAAGGCGTATAGCCTTCCCGTTTCCCGTTCGTTCGTCTTGTTCAGCTGTTGCGAATCGTGACGGTGTACGTTCGCATGACCTTGCCCTTGGCGGGAATGTCGACGCGCACTTCCAATCCGTCGTTCGTGCGTGTCGCTTGGCCTTCCACGGTGACGTTGCCGCCGAGGAACTCGCGCACCTCGGCGCGTACGACACGGTCCTTCTTGTTCTCCAACGTGAGCGTCACGCGGTATTGCTGCAACGTGACGTTGTTGTTCGCGTCACGCACCGTGCGCACGTTTTGGACGACGCGCGTGTAGGACAAGTCGGGGTCCACTCCGAGTCGCAGTTCGATCGGATCGTTCGCGGCGGAGTCGGAGATGTTCGCTTGGCCGACGACGCGGCCCTCTTCTCGCACGAGCACGGGGCCGGCAGGCAGGAAGACGTCCGAGCGCAAGCGGTAGCCGCGCGACAGGGTACCGTCGGCATTGCGAGTCGTGAAGGGGATGTTCAGCACGCCGAATCGATCGAAGCTGATCTTCGGGCGGGCGAAGGGCACGGTCAAGGTGCTTTGGCCGGGCAGCGTGAAGCCTTCGGAAAGTTGGTAGCGTTGCAGGCCGCGCAGTTCTCCCAGGGCCGACACGGACGGCGCAGGCGCGGGCGCGGCCGTCGGCGCGACGCGAAAGGCGGCGCTGCCGTCCTCGAAGCTCTCGGTGCCCGCCGTGAGTTGGACTTGTCCCGCGAAGAGTTCGGCTCCCTTGTTGACCGTGAGGTCCTGATCGGTGTTGTTGCGAATGTCGGCGAGGACTTGCAAGTTGGCATTGCTCGCCTCGGCGCGCAAGGTGTAGCGCGGGCTCCACGTGACGCCGCGCGTGAGGTAACTCAGCACGCCCGACGTGCCCGTGACGCGGTAGGTGTATTGAACGCTCGGCTGCATGGGGTTGCGCGGAGGCTCGGACGTGAACGCGAGTTGCTCGAAGCCGACGTTGCGAAAGCGTCCCGCCGCGTCGCGGATCAGCAAGTCATCGGCGCGCACGAGGGTCGCGGGTTCGTACGCGCCGTCGCTTCCGACGCGCACGAACACCCGCTGCCCTTCTTGCGTCTTGAGCCACGACGGCACGAGGCGAGTGGTGCTGGACAGCAGTTCCAAGCCGTCGAGGTCGAAGCTGCCCGCGACGAGGAAGCCCGTGGCGTTTTGCGGAAGATTCACGGTCACGACGCCGCTTTGCGGCGTGACGCGGTCACGAATCTCGGCGAAGTTCGGGTAGATGCGGAAGTCCGCGGCGGAAGCGACGCTCAGGAGCATCGCGGCGGCAATCATGAGACGCTTCATGTACGAAGTGTGACCGACACCACCTGACGCCAAATGAGAGCCCCCTCGCTCGAGAAGCGAGGGGGCTTTGCGCACGTCGAATCAGAGGATGTCGTCGCGGATGCAGGCCTTGAAGTGATCGGGGCCGACCATGCGCAACTCAGGCACCACGTTCGCGCACTCGGGAATCGCGTAGCGGCAACGCGTGCGGAACACGCACCCGCTGGGCGGCGCGATGGGGCTGGGAATGTCCCCTTCGAGGATAATGCGCTTCGTCTTCACGGTCGGGTCGGGAATCGGCGCCGCCGAGATCAACGCTTCTGTGTACGGGTGCTTGGGGTTGGTGTAGAGGTCCTTGCTCGGCGCGACTTCCATGATGCGGCCGAGATACATCACGATGACGCGGTCGCAGATGTACTCGACGACGGCGAGGTCGTGCGCGATGAACAGCACCGTGAGGCCGAGTTCCTCTTGCAAGTCCTGAATGAGGTTCACGACTTGCGCTTGAATGGACACGTCGAGCGCCGAGACGGGCTCGTCGGCGACGATGAAGCTGGGATCGACGGCGAGCGCGCGCGCGATGCCGATGCGTTGACGCTGACCGCCCGAGAACTCGTGCGGGTAGCGGCGCATCGAGTCGGGCACCAAGCCCACTTTGCGCAGCAATTCCGCGATTCGCTCCACGCGCTCTTTGCCCGCGTGGAGGTTATGAATCTGCAAGGCTTCACCGATGATGTCGGAGACCGTCATGCGCGGATTCAAGCTCGCGAAGGGATCTTGGAAGATGATCTGCATTTCGCGGCGGTAGTCACGCATCTGGCCTTTGCCGAGCTTCGTGATGTCCACACCGTTGAAGATCACTTCGCCGCCCGTCGGTTCGATGAGTCGCAGGATGGAGCGCCCGACCGTCGTCTTGCCCGAACCCGATTCACCCACGAGCCCGACGACTTCGCCGCGCTTGAGGCTGAACGAGACGTCTTGCACGGCCTGCACGTTCGCCACGACGCGCGACATGAGCCCGCCGCGAATCGGGAAGAACTTTTGCAGATTCTTGACGTCCAACAAGGTGTCGCCCATCGGAGGCAAACGGTCGATTCGGGTTTGCTGCCGCGTGGCAGCGCGTTCGGCGGCGGTCACAGTTCCCTCCAGCGAATGCAGCGCGAGGTATGACCGTTGCCGGTATCCTCGAGCGCGGGCACGGCTTTGTTGCAGTCGTCGATCATGAACTTGCACCGTGGCGCGAAAGCGCAGCCGGGCGGCAAGCTCAGCGGATTGGGAACGTTGCCGGGAATCGCTTCGAGGCGACCCTTCTTGCCGTCGGTCGACTTCAACACGGCGTGATCCACACGGGGAATCGAGTTCAGCAGCCCCATCGTGTACGGATGCTTGGGCGCCTTGAAGATCTCGACGACGTCGCCTTCCTCCACGACGCGGCCGCCGTACATCACGACGACGCGGTCCGCCATCTCGGCGACGACGCCGAGGTTGTGCGTGATGAAGAGAATGGACATGCCGATTTCTTCTTGCAGCTTGCGCATGAGGTCGAGGATCTGCGCTTGAATCGTCACGTCGAGCGCGGTGGTCGGCTCGTCGGCGATCAGGAGGGCAGGGTTGCACGACAAGGCCATGGCGATCATGACGCGCTGCCTCATGCCACCCGACATTTGGTGCGGAAACTCGTTGACGCGCTTCTTGGGAGCGGGAATCCCGACGAGCTCGAGCATTCCGGCCGCCATATCCATCGCTTCCTTGCGGTTCTTGCCTTGGTGAAGCGTGATCGCCTCGGCGATCTGATCGCCAACGGTGTACACGGGGTTGAGCGACGTCATCGGCTCTTGGAAGATCATCGAGATGTCGTTGCCACGAATGCGGCGCATCTCAGCTTCCGACAGCTTCGTGATGTCGCGCATCTTGCCGTCTTTGCCCGTGAAGTTGATTTCGCCTTCGACGATCTTGCCGGGCGGAGAGGCGATGAGGCGCATGATCGAGAGGCTGGTGACGCTTTTTCCCGAGCCCGACTCGCCCACGACTGCGAGCGTCTCGCCCTTGTTAAGGTGGAACGTCACGCCGTCTACGGACTTGACGACGCCGTCATCGGTGTAGAAGTAGGTTTTGAGGCCGTTCACGGCCAGAAGAGTGTCCGTCGCGACTGTCGTCATGGCTGCTCCTTGCTTACTTGCCTGCATTGCACTCCGCGCATCATAGCAGTTTTATACAAACGTACGCTTTTCTTCATTGATCGTTCCATGAAACGGGGCGGGCAAAGGCCCACCCCGAGGGAAAGTACGATTACTGGCGCTTGCGAGGATCGAACGCGTCGCGCAGACCGTCGCCGAGCAACTGGAAGCACAACACCGTCAACACGATGAAAAAGCCCGGAATCAGTACCCACGGACGATCCGTGAACGACGAGAAACCGCCTTCCTGCGCCGCCGTGAGCAAACTCCCCCACGAGGCGTACGGCTCGACCGCGCCGATTCCGAGGAACGACAAGCCCGATTCAGTCAAAATGTACGAGGGAATTGCCAAGCTGAGGGTCACGATCAGGTACGTCGAGAGCGCGGGCAGCATGTGCCGGAAGATGATGCGCCGATCGTTCGCGCCGAGGCTCGTTGCCGCCGCCACATAGTCCATCTCCCGCACGGACAGGAGTTGACCGCGCACCGTACGCGCCAAGCCTCCCCAGCCGATGAACGCCAAGATGCCGATGATGATGTACAGAGCGAAAATCGGGTTGATGTCGATCGGGAACAGAGCGCGGAGCGAAATCAGAAGGAACAAATCCGGGACGGCGCTCAAGACTTCCGTGGCCCGCATGACGATGTTGTCGACCCAACCACCGAAGTAAGCGGCGAGAGCACCAAGAATGACGCCCAAGATCGTGGAAATCAAGACGGCTGCGATGCCGATGGTCAAAGAGATTTGACCGGCATACAAGGTCCGCGAGAAAAGATCGCGCCCGAGCTTGTCTCCACCGAACAAAAAGACCTTGTTCTGTTCCTTCGTTCCGAACAAGTGCAAATCCGCTGGGATGAAGCCGAGGATGCGGTACTTGTCTCCCTTGACAAAGTAATAGATGGGGTAGCGCTGCGCCTTGTCGGGTTTGTACTCGTTTTGGAAGGTCGTCAGGTTGAGCTCTTCCTTGTAGCCGTACACGAATGGTCGTGTCCACCTGCCGGTGTCCGGATCGCGAACGTGAATGGGCGTCGGAGGGTGAAAGGCGGTGATGGTCTCGGTGCTGTATACCGACAGGCCGTTCGGGGCGATGAAACCAGCAAAAATCGCCAGCAAGTAGAGCAGGATCAGAACCCCGCCGCCGATTTGAGCGAGTCGGTGCTTTTTGAACTGGCGCCACGCAATCCCGTACTGCGATTGCGGCTTGCGAACTTCACGGCGTGCGGCGGTCCCAGCGGAAGCAGTTGGGTTACGCATAGCGAATCCTCGGGTCGACCACGGTGAGCAACACGTCACTGATGAGGTTGCCGACGATCAGCAGCAAGATCGTGACGATGTTGAAGCCCGCAATAAGGTACAAGTCTTGTTGATTGATCGCGTCGAGCAGCATAGGAGTGATTCCAGGGTACGCGAAGACCACTTCTACGAAGCCAGCTCCGCTGATCAGTCCCGGCAGAATGCCGCCAATGCCGGCGACGAAGGGAATGATGGCGTTGCGAAAGGCGTGCTTGTAGACGACTTTACTTTCGCTCAGGCCCTTGGACCGAGCCGTGCGGATGAAGTCGGCGTTGAGGTACTCGAGCATCTGAGCGCGCATGATCCGCGAAAAAGCGGCGACGCTGATGATCGCGAGGGTGAGCGCAGGGATAGCGATGTGCGCGAGGACGTCGAACACCTTGCTGACGGTACTGAGCTCGTTGTAGTTCGACGACGTCATGCCACCGACCGGAATTTGCCATCCCGTCGCGAAACGAACTTGCAAAATGAAGTAAATCACGATCAAGGCGAAGAAGAAGCTGGGGAACCCCAGGAAGAAGTACATGATCGTGCTCGTGATCTTGTCGCCCAAGCTGTACTGCCGTACAGCACCGTAAACTCCAAGCGGAATCGCGATGATGTAGAACAACACGAGGTTGAGCAGCACCAACCACAGCGAGTTGAGGATGCGCGGCGCGATCACGTCGGCCACCGGCTGCTTGTAGGCGAAGCTCAATCCCAAGTTGCCCTGCAACAATTCGCGGATCCAGTAGAAGTACTGAACGATCACAGGCTGGTCGAGCCCGAACTGTTTGCGCAAGTTGTCGATTTGCTGCGGACTCACGTTCGGGTCGAGCAATTGCGACGTGAGAAAGTCGCCAGGAGCGAGTTGAATGATGAAGAAGATCAACAGCGAGGCGCCAATGAGCACCGGAATCGAGTTGACCAGCCGCCGAAGCATGAATGGCAGCAAAGCAGAACCTCCAGAGATTTAGGGTAGCCCACTTATGTGAGGCTACCCCAAAGGATTGATGGAAACCGAAGCTTACTTGATGTACGTCAGCGCTTGGTAGCGCGAGCCGTTGTAGGCGTCCATCAAGTTGCGGGGCATTTCGCCGCCGAGGCGGGTGTTGTACACGACGTGGAAGTTCGTGCCCGCGAGGTAGATGACGGGTTGCAGTTCCGACTCCACCTTGAGTTGTTGAGCGGCGATTTGCTTGCGCTTGGCCAAGTTGAGTTCCGCGTCGCCTTGGAAGTACAGCTTCTCCATCAATTGCTCTTGCGACACGAGGCACTTGCCCGCGCGGTTCCAAGAGTGGAGGTTCGAGTCGCACGGCGTCACGTTGCTGCCGCCGGCCGGGTAGATGTTCGTTCCGCCCGAGAGGCCCAGGAGGATGGCGTCGAAGGGACGGTTGGCGCCCGTCGAGGTGAGTTGCGACACGAGCACGTTGAAGTCGATGGCTTGGGCGTTCACCTTCACGCCCGCGCGCTTCGCCGTGTCCGCGAAGATGCGCATGAGCTGCTCACGCTGGTTGTTGCCGGCGTTGGTGACGAGGTTGAACTCGAGGCGTCGGCCGCTCTTGTCGACGAGGTAGCCTTCGGAGTCCTTTTTCGAGAAACCGATTTGCGCGAGAAGCTTTTGCGCTTCTTCGATGTTGTACTCGTAGCGAGGAACCGAAGCGGGCGCCCAGTTACGCGCGAAAATCGGGTACGTGCTGAAGTACGCGGGCGTGCCAAGTCCCCCGAAGGCGAGACGCACCATCGCGTCACGGTCGGCAAGGTGGCTCATCGCACGGCGGAAACGCACGTCACGGAAGAGCTTTTGCTTGAAAGGGTTGTCCGCTTGGTTCCAGTTGAAGGTGATCCAAGAAGACGTCGCGTTCGGGCTGACGTTCGCGATGATCGTCGCCTTCAAGTTGCCGCCTTGAACCGCACGCTGAATCTGGGACAGCTGATCGGCGGTCGCAGCGTTGCCGATGTCCAGATCGCCGGCGACGAACGCTGCGATTTCGGCGTTCGAGTCCTTCACGATCGCGACGGACATACGGTCGAGGTACGGCAGGGCGTTGCCCGCGCTGTCCTTGTTCCACTCACCGAAATTCGGGTTCTTGCGGAAAACCGTACGTTCGCCAGCGCGGTAGGAGTCGACAACCCACATACCCGCGCTCACGATGTTGCGCGCCGGCTCGTTGAGCGTCCACAGCTTCTTGATGGCTTCGGCTCCGCCTTCACGGTACGCCTTGCCGAAGATGTGGTCGGGCTGAGGAGTGAAGCTCATGCGCGAAAGCGCCGAGGAGCTCACGCTGGGGAAGTCGAATTGCAGCTGGTAGGTGCCGAGCTTCTTGATGGTGATGGGCTTGTTGGCAAGGAAGAACGTCGCGTACGAGTTCGAGCCGACTTTTTCATCCTTGTGGATGTTCATGGTCGAGACGAAGTCGTCGGCCGTGATTTCCTGACCGTCGCTGAACTGCATGCCGCGGCGCAGGGTAACGACGAAGCGCTTGCCGTTGTTGCTGACGACCGGATCGCTGGCTGCCATCAACGGGATGAAGTCGTCGGTGCGCGGATCTTGCGTGAAGAGGGACGCGCCCGTTCCCATTCGCTGCGGAATGCTGTTGGCTTCCGAGGAGGTGAAGGGATTGAAGGTGCGGAAGTCGCTAAACGCCGACAAGCGAAGCTCGCCGCCACGCTTGGCTTCCTTGGGAGCGTCAGCCGACCAAGCGGCGGGATACACGAACGGCCCGGGCGTGACTTCCGCCATGGCCGTGGCCATCGTCATCGCAGCAGCAACGAACAGAAACTTCTTCATACGTCCTCCTGGGCTGGACAGGTCTTACTATGGAACCGCGACGTGCCTTTGAAAGCACGCCGAACGCTCGTTGGTGTATAGATTTCCAGCGATGCCAATATAGGGGTCTTCTAAAGCCGCGTCAAGAGGGTGAGACTCTTCCCGATGAGAACTGTCAATAGGCAGAAAGGCGCATATGATGGGACTCTTCGGTCTTTTCCTTCTAGCCCGTGAGAGGGGCGCGGGTTAAGAAGAATGAGCCTCGAGAAAGCCTGTCTCGCCGAGCGTCATGAATCATAGCGTTGAACGCGAGGATCGATAAAGTTCTCGCTCGACCTGCATATTTTGTCGAGCGCCCGTCCTCAATCAGGACGGGCGCTCGACAACGTGCCAGGTTGGCTCAGGCGCGCGGAATGATCGCGAGCAGCAAACACACGAGCATGAATCCCGCGCCCGCGATGCTCGTGAGGCGCACGAGCCCGCCCTCGACTCCTTGGCCGCCGAAGAGATTGCCGCCGCCGCCGAGGCCCGCCGAGAGGCCGCTCTGCTTCGGCACTTGCAGCAGTACGAAGAACACGAGAACGATGCACACGAGGGCCAGCAGGATTTCCAGCAGAATCGACATGAAGACTCCAGAGTGAAACGAAAAAGGCGGCATTCCTGCCGCCGAACGTTGGTGCCGATGAAGGGACTCGAACCCTTACGGTTTCCCGCTCGATTTTGAGTCGAGTGCGTCTACCAATTCCGCCACATCGGCTTGACATCGCGGCTTCCCGCAAGAAAGACGGGAACGCCGCAATGCTAGCAGGTGACGCGCGCGACGTCAAACGCGCGCCGACCGGTCAAGCGCGAGCCGCAGGAGCCGCGCCGACACGAAAGCCGATGTCGCGCCGCACTTGCGCTTGCTCGAAGTCGACGCGGGCCACGACGTCGTACGCTTTCGTCAAGGCCAGAGCAAGATCGGGCGCACAAGCCTGCACGGCGAGCACCCGTCCGCCCGAGGAGACGAGGCGGCCGTCTCGTCGCGCGGTGCCCGCGTGATAGATCCGCTCGTCCTGCGACAAGGACGGCAACGTCAACTCGGTGCCTTTGAGCGGCTCGCCGGGATAACCGGGCGCGGCCATGACGACGACGGCGCTCGCTCGCCCCGAAAAGCGCACGAGCGAAGCGTCGAGGCGTCCTTCGACGCACGCGGTGGCGATCTCGACGAAGTCGCTTTCGAGCAACGGCAAGACCGCCTCGGCCTCGGGGTCGCCGAAGCGGCAATTGAACTCCACGACCTTCGGACCGTTCGACGTCAGCATGAGACCCGCGTAGAGCACGCCGACGAACGCGCAGCCCTCCTCGCGCAAGCCTCGCAAGGTCGGCGCGAGGATGTCGCGCTCCACCAAGACCATGTCTCGCGGTGACATCGGGAACGGGCAGATGACGCCCATCCCGCCCGTCATGGGGCCGACGTCTCCTTCGAAGATCGTCTTGTGGTCTTGTGACGGCGGCATCGTCACGAATCGCTCTCCGTCCGAAAAGGCGAGGATCGTGACTTCCTGACCCGACATGAACTCTTCCACGACCGCCCGCGCTTCCTTCTGAGCGAAGATGTCGCGCAAGGCGGCTTCCGCTTGGCCGTGGTCGGTGCAAATCGTCACGCCCTTCCCGGCACGCAGGCCCGCGTCCTTCACCACGATCGGAAGGGGCCTCGAGGCCGCGTACGCGAGCGCCTCTCGAAGCGAGTCGAAGCTCTCGTGTGACGCCGTCGGAATGCCGTGACGCACCATGAACGCCTTCGACCACGCCTTGTCACCCTCGATGCGCGCCGCCGCTCGGCTCGGACCGAACAACTTCAGGCCGCGCCGAGCGAATTCGTCGGCGACTCCCTGCACGAGCAGTGCCTCCGGACCGACGATCGTGAGGTCCACGCTTTCCCGCTGAGCGAGGTCGGCGAGGGCCGTCGCCGTCTGCTCGCACGCGACGACCCTCGCGACCGACGCGATTCCGGGGTTGCCGGGCGTGCACAGCACCTCCGTCACGCCACGCGATGCACGAATCGCTTCGGCCAAGGCGTGCTCGCGACCGCCGCCGCCCAACAAAAGCACCTTCAAGAGCGCACCTCCTTCTTCCTCCAATAACGCGCCAAACCTTGCACGCTCATCCACGCGGGACTCGCGAAGCGCATGCGTCCGCCGAGACCGGGCTGCTCGGTGTCGAGATCGCGCGTGAGGGCCGCCGTGAAGTCGTCGGTGACGACCGAGAGGTCGTCACCGCGCGCCAAGCCTTCACGGACTCGGTCGGCGTCGACGTTCATCGCCCTCAGAAGACCGTCCCAATGCTCCTGCACCGCCGCGCGGGCGCCGCCGTACGAGCCGAAGTGCGCGAGGTGCAATTTCGACACGTCGAGCGCGCGAAGACGAGCCACGCTCGCTCGCCACGCTTCCAAATCGATGTCGGGCGGTGGTGTGGGCGCGCGAGGCGTCATAGGCTTCGTGAGACGAATGCCGCCGACGTCTCCGCAAAAAAGATCTTCACCGAGTTGCCACGCGAGGTGATGCACGGCGTGCCCGGGCGAATCGTGCGCGGTGAAGGACAGCCCGCCGACGTCGAGGGACTCGCCGCCCGACAGAACTTCGAGGCGATCGCCCGGAATCGGGCGCATTTCACCCCACAGCGCGTCCATGTGCTCGCCGTAGATCTGCGACGCGCTCGCCAGCAGACGGTCGGGCCGAGACAAGTGGGCCGCTCCGCGCGCGTGCACGTACACCCTGGCGCCCGAGCGCTCCGAGATCGTGCCCGCGGCCCCCGCGTGATCGAGGTGGATGTGCGTCAGCAAGACGTGCCGCACGTCCGACAAGTGCGCTCCGCTCTCTCCGAGGGCTTCCTCCAGGCGGTTAAGGGTGCGCGACGGTCCCGGATCGACGACGATAGGGCCGTCCTCGCTTTCGATCACGTACGACGAGATGACGCCCGCGAGCCCTTGGAACTGCAAGTCGACAGGGCGAATCATGCTCGACCCGCCAGGCGGGCGGCGATCGCCACGATCGCCGCGAGGTACTGCACGCCCGCGAAGATCCACAGCGTGCGCACGAGGGGCGTCTTGTGCAGCGGCCCCACGGCGAGGAAGACGAGGTACGTCGCCGACAACACGACGAGCCCGACGAACAACCACAAGAACATGCGGGCAGTGTAACGTAACGCGCCTCACCTCGGCGCTTCGGAACGCCGACCGTCAGCGCAACAACGGCCCGTCGTTCGACCTCGTCGAGAGCCGAACGAGAAGGTCGAAGTCGTCGGGTTGCTCGGGATCGTCGAGCGCCGCCTTGTTGCGCCCGACGAAGCCGCACTTCTCGCAACGATGCACGAGTACCCAGCCTTTCTTGGCGTTGTGCTCCACGCCGACGGGCACGAGCAGGCCTCGGCAGTCGTTCGCGCGATCGCCCGGATTCACGTCGACGTGCAGGCTGTGCAGGCACGCGGGGCAGTGATTGCGAACCGAGCCGTTCTTGAGCGGCGCGACGAGCACGCCGCAATGCGCGCACTCGAAGCCTTGATTCGTGCCTTGCGCGACGAAGCGGCGCGTCACCGCCCCGCTCCGGTCGCGCCAACTTGGCCGCGATGAGCGTGCTCGAAGTACGCCCCGACGGCGGGTAGGCCGATGATCGCGAAGCCGCACGCGATGAAGGCGAGGCCCGCGCCGAACACGAAGAAGCCGACCGTGGACCCACCCGAGATGAGGATGCCGAGGAACGCGGCGATCATCCCGCCGAGCATCGCGAGCCACACGGTGAGGTTGCGCGCCCAACGAGCGCCACGCAAGAAGTTGAAGAACACGCCCGCCGTGAGACCCAAGGTGACGAGTTCACCTGCGAAACGCGAAAAGTCTCCGCCGACCCAGCGCGCGATCATCGGGCCTAGGATCAGGACGAACAGCACGCCGAGCACGCCGCGCAATTGCACGCCGCCGAGCTTGACGAGGTCAGGAGAGGAAGTCACGAGCCATCATCCCACGTGGCTTCAAGCGCGACCATTGCGAACGTCCCGATTACGCGTTGCGCGCGGTTCTCCTCGTCCACGTCGAAACGATGTCGGGCGCTCGAAGGGCCTTATGCGGACGCTCGACCCGGGGAACGCATCTCACTCGACCGGCCAGGCGACGTCGCAGAAGGGATCGTCATCGCCGATTTCGCTTCCCGAGGCGAAGTAAACCTCGCGCGGCGCGGCGCGGCGTCGCAAGCCGTGACGTTCGGTGTAGGCGTGAACGGCGTCGTACGCTTCGAGGATGCCCGGGAAGACGGTCCGGCCTTTCGTGAGGGTCGTGTAGACCTCGGTGTGGGCAGGCTCGATCCGCGTGCGAGCGTCTCCCCTCGCGTCGATTTCGCCTTCGAAGGGGACGCAGACTTCCACCGGTCCGTCGCCGTCGTCGTTGACGCCGCCGTGGTAGATCACGAAGCTCGTCTCGCCCGCTCGTGCGCCGCAGCGGGCGACGAGGCTGTAGAGGTCGCGGTGGGCGGAGTCGATGAACGCCCCGAGGTCCTTGACGTACACCGCCTTCGTCAAGGTGACGACGTGCCGCTGTGCGACGCTTCTCGTCTTGATGTCGAACATATTGCCATCCTTTCCTTGCAAGAAGTTCTCTAGATACGACGCGAGTTGCCGTTTCGCGGTGTGGTCCTGCTCGACTTCGCTCCAGTACGCGGCGACGGCCTTCGCGGCACGCTCGCTCGTCAAGTCGAGGAGGTCGGCGATACGTGGCAACGGCATGCCGAGTTGTCGCAACAAGCCAATCAGTTTGGCGCGACCGACTTGTTCGCTGGCGTAGTAGCGGTAGCCGCTCAGATCGTCGACGAACGCGGGCGTCAGCAATCCGAGCGCGTCGTAGAGCCGCAACGCCTTTCGCGAAAGGCGAGCTTCGCGGGCGAAGGAACCGATCGGCAGCAAGGCCTTGGTCGGATGCGAACTCATGGCGGTATCGTGCGCGTTGCCCTTGGGGCAAAGTCAAGCCGTGCGATGCGGGCGGAGCCGACCTTCAGGATCGTAAGGTTTCACACGCTGGATGACGGTGTATTGAAAGTTCGTTCACGCCTCTGAGCAGAAGGCGTGATACATCATTTCTTACAGCGCCAAGGCTGTCCTCAGACCATGACTTCCTTTGACTTTTCCCCGTCGCGTTCCATCGACCTGCCCTTGTCGGCCGTGCAGGCGATGCTCGACGCGGTGCCCGGCCACGTCGCCGTCGTGGACGAGCGCGGCGGGATTCGCGCCGTCAATCGTGCTTGGATACAGTTCATGCTGGAAAACGGCGGCAATTCGACGACGTGCGGCGTCGGCGCGAACTACCTGCGGGTGTGCGACGGGGCGGGCGGCTCGAACGTCGACGACGGCACGAGGGTGGCGGCAGGGCTGCGAGGCGTGCTCGACGGCACGTTGGCACGCTTCGACTTGGAATATCCCTGTCACAGTCCGACGCGGCAACGCTGGTACGTCGTGCACGTCACGCCGTTTCGGGACGGAGGCGACGGCTACGCGCTCGTGATGCACGAGGACGTCACGATTCGCAAGCTCGCCGAGATTCGCGAGGCCGATCTCGACGTCGAGATCGCCGAGCGCGTCCAGACGCGAACGAAGAAGCTGCGTGACGAGAACAGCGAGCTCGACGCGTTCATCGGCGCGGTGTCGCACGACATGCGCGCGCCCGTGCGGCACGTTCGCAGCTTCGTGGGGAAGTTGCGGTCGAAAGTCGAGCCGCGCCTCAGTGAGGACGAGGCTCGCTTGTTCGACATCATCGAGTCGGCGACGATGCGGCTCAACTCCATGATCGACGAACTCTTGGGGCTCGCGCGCGTTTCGCAAAAGGCGCTGGACTTTCAGGAAGTGAACCTCGCTCAAGTCGTGCTGCGCGCGTGGCAGCACATGGCGCCGGAGACGGAAGGTCGCGCGATCGAATGGATCGCGGGCGACTTGCCCGTCGTGCGCGGCGATCCCGAACTTTTGCGGCTCGTCTTCGAGAACCTGCTGTCGAACGCCGTGAAGTACACGTCGGGGAGGGACCGGGCGAAGATCGAGGTGGGCGCGGTGCACGCCGAGGACGAGTGGGTGGTGTTCGTGCAAGACGACGGCGCGGGCTTCGACATGAAATTCGTCGGACGCTTGTTCGGCGCGTTCCAACGCTTGCACACCGAGCGGGAGTTCTCGGGAATCGGCATGGGGCTCGCGAACGTGAAGCGCATCGTCGAGCGACACGGAGGCCGGGTGTGGGCTCGCAGCCACCCCGGTGACGGCGCGACCTTCTACCTCGCCTTTCCCAAACGCTGAGCTTCGAGCCCACACCCGGCCCTTCAAGCGTCGGCGAGACGCTGCCCTTTGGTCTCCTCGCCGATAAAAAGGGCGGCAAATGCTCCAACGACGAACAGCGCGGCGAACAAGCCGAGGGCGAGCGACAAGCGTGACGACAACAACAGCGCGCCGACGCTCGGCGCGAGAACGGACGCGAGACGCGCCATGCCGCTTGCCCAGCCCATGCCGGTCGAACGCGCGAAGGTGGGGAACAACTCGGGCGTGAAGGCGTACAAGGCGCCCCACGCGCCGAGCAGCGAGAACGACAGCAAGGAGCTGGCAAGCAGCGAGCCCGCAGGGCTGACGACGAGCGTGAACAGGAACGCGAACACGGCGCTGCCGAGCAGGTACGCCGTGAGGGTAGCGCGCCGCCCCACGCGGTCCACGAGAAAGGCGGCGAGCAGGTATCCGGGAATTTGCGCGAGCGCGAGAATCAAGGTGTTGCGGTACACCAAGCCGAGGTCGAGTCCTTGCGAGCGGAAGTACGTCGGCAGCCACGAGAAGATGCCGTAGTACCCGAGGCTGAGGCAAAACCACGTCACGGACAGCAAAACGGTACGCTTCGCGAGCGGGGGCCGGAACAAGGTTCCGATCGACGCCCCCAGCACTTTCGGAGGTCGGGCGAGTGCGGGCACGGACAGCGCGCGGCCGTTGAGAACCGCGATGCGTCCGAGAATCGAGCGGGCCTCCTCTGCCCGGCCTTTGAGAAGCAAGAAGCGCGGCGACTCGGGCACGCTCACGCGAATCCACAAGCTCACGAGCCCGGGCAGGGCGGCGAGGCCCAGCAGCCAACGCCACGCGTCGCTGGGCGGCAGCGTCGTGAACAGCCACCACGACAGCAGCGCCGCCGCGACCGTGCCGAGCGCCCAGAAGGATTCGAGCAGCACGAGGTAACGGCCGCGCAGCTTCGTCGGCACGAATTCGGCGAGCAAGGCGTAATCTACCGGCAGCGTCCCGCCGATCGCGAACCCCGTCAGGAACCGAAAGAGAAGAGCGATCTCGAAGGACGGCGACAGCGCCGCGCCGACGCCGAACAATACGCCGAGCGACACCGTCGTGAGCAGCACGCCGCGCCGTCCGATGCGGTCCGCGAGCGGCCCCCAGAAGAGCGCGCCGACGAACATGCCGACGAAGGCCGCCGACAAGAACAGCGTGGCCTGCGTGCCGGTCCTCTGCAAGCCGAACGACGCGACGAGGCCGGGCAGCACGAAGCTGGCGATCAATACTTCGAGGGCGTCGGCCGCCCAAGTGAGGCCCGCGACGAACAGCAGCTTGCGTTGAAAGCGGCCGTCACCGACGCGGTCGATGATGTCGTCGACGGTAACGGCGCTCGCTGAGGTGGAAGACTCGGACAGGGTCGTCATGCGAGTCGGCAGTGTAAAAGAAGCGAAGATTTGTGCGATTCGAGGAGCATGACGGCGTGAAGAGCAAGCCTTGCTCGAACGTCAAGGTGCGGGCGGCAAGGTGAACTCGCGCTGAGCTTGCTCTTGAAAGCGCGAAGGGCACGTGTGCCAAGGTGACGCTATGACGAGCGATTCCGTGACGCCTTCGATGAGCGACCTTCGCCGGACCATCCTTTCCGAACTCGGTGTGCGCCCGACCGTCGACCCCGAAGCGGAGGTGCGGCGCCGCGTGACGTTTCTCAAGGACTACGTGCGCTCGACGCCCGCGCGCGGCTTCGTGCTCGGCATCAGCGGCGGGCAGGACTCCAGCCTCACGGGCCGCTTGTGCCAACTTGCCGTGGAGGAACTCGGCTCGGACTTCACGTTCGTCGCCGTGCGTCTGCCGTACGGAGTGCAAGCCGACGAGGACGACGCGCAGGCCGCCTTGGCCTTCATTCGGCCCGCGCGAACCGTCACGGTGAACGTCAAGGCGGCTTCGGACGGTTTGGCGGAAAGCGTCGCGGCGGCTCTCGGAAGCTCGCTGAGCGACTTCGTTCGGGGCAACGTCAAGGCTCGCGAGCGAATGGTCGCGCAGTACGCGGTCGCGGGCCAGGAGAACCTGCTCGTCGTGGGGACGGACCACGCGGCCGAAGCCGTCACGGGCTTTTTCACGAAGTACGGAGACGGAGGCACGGACCTCAATCCGATCGCGGGCCTCACGAAACGTCAAGGTCGGCAGTTGATGCAGTTCTTGGGAGCGCCCGAACGGCTGTACCTGAAGGTGCCGACGGCGGACTTGGAGGACAACCGTCCGGGCTTGCCCGACGAGGTGGCCCTCGGGCTCACGTACGAGCAACTCGACGACTACTTGGAGGGCCGCGAGGTACCGTCCGACGTCGCCGAGCGCATCGAGCGCATCTGGACGGTGACGCGGCACAAACGCGCCTTGCCGGTCACGCCGTCCGACCATTGGTGGCGGTGACCGAGCGCGTCACATGCCGGAGGTGACGAGGCGCCCGTCGAGAAGGTGCAGCGTTCGATCGGCCTTCGAGGCGAGGCGTTCGTCGTGCGTGACGAGCAGGACCGCCGCCCCCTCGGTGCGCGCGAGGTCGAGCAGCATGTCGGCGACGTTCTCGGCGTTCACGCGGTCCAAGCTGCCCGTCGGCTCGTCGGCGAGCAACGCGGCGGGTCGCGCGAGCATCGCGCGCGCGAGCGCGGCACGCTGACGCTCTCCGCCCGACAGTGCGTTCGGCAGCAAGTCGGCCTTCGCTGCGAGGCCGACACGAACGAGCAATTCGGTCGCCCGCTCGCGAGCGTCGCGGCCGAGGACGAGCGCGGGCAAGGCGACGTTGTCGAGGACGCTGAGGTCAGGCAGCAGGTAATGATGCTGAAAGACGAGGCCGACGCGAGACGCGCGCAAGCCCGCTCGCGCTTCGACGTCGAGGCGGTCGACGCGAGACGCGCCCCACAAGATCTCGCCGCCCGTGGGCGTGTCGAGCCCGCCCAGAAGGTGCAGCAGCGTACTCTTGCCGCTTCCGCTCGGGCCGGCCACGGCGACGACTTCGCCGGGCGCGACGCCGAGGCTGACGCCGTGCAAAACGGCGGTACGTCCGTACGCGTGTGAAAGCGAGCGGGCTTCGAGGACGAAGGTCACGAGCGGCATGCTAGCGCACGCGCGCGGACGTGCGGCGCTTCTCGTAACGCCACTGAGACAGCCTTGTGGTATAAGAAGCACCGATGGCCGTTCGCGACGCCTTGCTGCGCTCTCCCCTCTTTCAAGACGCGCCGACTCGCATTCTCGACTTCGCCGTTCGCGCGGTCGTGGAGAGAACGTATGAAGCGCACGAAGCCATCGTGACCCAAGACACGCAGGGTGAAGCTTTGTACTTCCTGCAAGAAGGACGCGCGCGCGTCCTTCGCGAGAGCGCGACGGGCCGAGAGCGCATCGTGGGCTTTTTGTACTCCGGCGACGTGTTCGGCGAAGGGGCGGCGCTCGGCGGTCCCGGTCGAGGCGCGACCGTGGTCGCCGAGACGACCGTGCGCGCGCTCGTGATGTACCGCAGCGAACTCTCGACCTTGTTCGAACGGCATCCGAAGATGCTGTGGAATCTCGCGCGGCTTCTCGCGCGGCGCGTGGACGCGTTGAACGAGGAGCTCATCGCGATGAGTCTGGACTCGGAGGCGAGCATGGCCCACCTTCTGCTGAAGGTGTACCGCCAACGCGGCGCGGCGGGCGAAGGCGACGCGGCGTTTTTGCCGCTCACGTCGCCCGATCTCACGGCCTGCCTCGGCACCTCGCGCGAGACGACGGCGCGCACGCTGAAGAAATTCACCTCGCGAAAACTCGTCAAAGTGGAAGGCGGCGGGCTGAGGTTGCTGGACGTGGACGGCATCGAGCGAACGCTGTACGACAACGACTGAGACGCGCCCGCCACGGTCGGGTATGCTGACGCGCATGGCAAGACTTCGTATCGTCGAGGGCGACGCGATCTTCCTCGGGCGTTTTGTCAAGGAGGACGTGCCCGACATCGCGCGTCACTTCCAAAACCTCGAGCTCACCGCGTACCTGGGTTCGATCGGCGCGACGTACACCGTCGAGGAAGAGCAAGGCTGGTACGACGCCGAGAGCAGGCAAACGGCCGAGCGCAGGACCTTCGCGGTGTTCGAAAAGGCGCTCGAGCGTCTCATCGGAGCGGTCAGCTTGTTCGACATCAACCACCGCCACGGCACGGCCACCCTCGGCGTCGTGATCTACGATCCCGAGGATTGGGGGCGCGGATTCGGCAGTGAGGCCGTGCGACTCGCCGTCGCGTACGGCATGTTCTTCTTGGATCTGCACAACGTCATGCTGCAAGTCTTCGCGTACAACGAGCGGGGCGTGGCGGCGTACCGAAAAGTCGGGTTTCGCGAGATCGGGCGGCGTACGGGCGCGGTCGTCCTCGGCGGGCAGCGCTTCGACCAGGTGTACATGGAGATCACGCGGGACAGCGTCGACTTGACGGCGATGCGGGCCCTGATTCGGCAGTTGAGGTGAATCGTGCAGCGAAGCAATCACGCCAGCGGCGGCAAGTGGGAAGGCATCGTGGGGTACTCCAGGGTCGTGCGCGTCGGCCCGTTCGTGTACGTTTCGGGAACGACGGCGGCCGACGAGAGCGGGCACGTGAGCGGCGACGCGTACGAGCAGACGGCGCGCACGCTGGACAACTTGCAGCGAGCGTTGGCATCGGCGGGCGCGCGCATCGAGGACGTCGTGCGGACGCGGATGTTCGTGAAGAACATCGACGATTGGGAAGCGGTCGCGCGCGCCCACGGCGCCGTCTTCGGCGCGGTGCGGCCCGCCGCGACGATGGTGGAAGTGTCTCGCTTCATCACGCCCGAGATGCTGGTGGAGATCGAAGCGGACGCGGTCGTCACTTCGTAACGTTTCTCTTTTTCTTTTCTTCACGCGGTCATCCCTTACACTGGGATCTTGACTGGAGGCGTCATGACGGTAGCGCAGAACAACTGGTTGGACTTGGAGCTCAGCCTCGACAGCGGGATCTACAACAAGCACCACGTCGTCATGGTGCGCGGCGAGGGCGCGCACGTCTGGGACGAGAACGGGCGCGAGTACATCGATTGTGTCGGCGGCTATGGCGTCGCGAACGTCGGGCACGGCAATGCGGACGTCGTGAAGGCCGTGCAGGACCAAGCGGCGAAGCTCATGATCATGCCGCAGACTCTGCCGAACGACAAGCGCGCCGAGTTCCTCAAGGAGCTCACGGACGTGTTGCCGAGCGAGCTTTCGCGGGTGTTTTTGTGCAACTCGGGCACGGAAGCGATGGAGGCGGCGAAGAAGTTCGCGATCACGGCGACGGGCGGGCGCACGCGGTTCGTGTCGATGAAGCGCGGCTTCTCGGGACGCACGCTCGGCGCGCTCGCGCTGACGTGGGAACCGAAGTACCGCGAGCCTTTCGGAAGTGCCGTGGACGACGCGCACGTGACCTTCGTGACGTACGGCAACGTCGAAGAGTTGCGCGCGGCCCTCACGGACGACGTCGCGGCCGTCATCTTGGAGCCCGTGCAAGGTGAGGGCGGCGTACGCCCTGGAGACGCGGCGTTCATTCAAGCGGCGCGCGAGCTCACGCGTGAAAAGGGTGCGTTGCTGATCCTCGACGAGATCCAGACGGGCTTTTGCCGCACAGGTCATTTCTTCGCCATGGAGCACTTCGGCGTCGTGCCCGACGGCGTGACGCTCGCCAAGGCGATGGCGGGCGGCGTTCCGATCGGAGCGTTCGTGATGACGACCGAAGTCGCCGACCGCATGCCGAAGGGCGGGCACGGCACGACGTTCGGCGGCAATCCCCTCGCGATGGCGGCGGGCGTCGCCGCCATCCGCTTCATGCGCCGCGAGCGCCTTTGGGAGCAAGCGGCGGCGAAGGGCGACTACTTCATGGAGAAGTTGCGCGCCATCAAGAGCTCGAAGATTCGCGAAGTGCGCGGCCTCGGCCTCATGATCGGCGTGGAGCTCAAGGAAAAGAGCGGCCCGTACATCACGGCCCTGGAGCATGACGAGGCCGTGCTGACCCTGCAGGCGACGCCGCTCGTCGTGCGCTTCCTGCCGCCCCTCACGATCTCGTACGAGGACATCGACAAGGTCGTCGCGGCGTTCGAGCGCGTCTTGGAGCGCGTCAATCCGCGCGAAGTGTCCGCCGAGCAGGTGAAGGAAGAAAAGCAGACGGAGTGAAGGTGGTTCTCGCCGCCACGCGCGGCGAGGAAGGTCGAAGGGGCGGGTCTGTGACCCGCCCCTTCGACCTTCCTCGCGACGTTCAGGAACGATTCCACCGAAGCGCGCCGCGCCAACCGCGTTCGTGAACGAGTCGGGCCGCTCGGCGCGTCGCCTCGGCGTAGGCGGCGTTCAGCGTGCGCTCGTCGCGGTCGGCGAGCAAGCGATCGAGTTCGGCGTTCGAGGCGTGCTCCAAACCCGTCTTCGCGTTCGTAGCGGCCGCGCCTTGCCCGGCGAAGATTCGAGCGAGCCCTTCGGCGAGCCAGCGCGGCAGCGTCTTGGGTTGGGCGACGTGGAAGAGTTCGTGGCGAATCGTGAGGGGCAGCGAGCCTCGAACTTGCAGGGCGCCCAGCCGCTGAGTGTGAATGGTCGCGCCGCTCGTGACGGCCGCGACGAACCACGCTTCGCCCGTCGCGCGCGCGAAGTCGCGTGCGTCTTTGGCGACGCGAATCGTGACGGGCGGCAACGTCAGGCCAAGCGCTTCGAGGTCGCTTCGCGCCGAGCGCCAAGCTCGCGTGACGGCGGGCACGTACGCCTTGTCGCCGACGTCCGAGTAGCGCACGGTGAGGCCGCGCGGCGTCTCCCCTCCGCCCGCGGGCGCCGAGAAGGCGTGGGCCGCGAGCAGGACGAGAACGGCGAGCAGCCTTCTCACTCAAGGCCTCCGATTCATCGTCCTCGGTCCTTCACCGTGAAGGTGGCGGCGGGACCGTCGCCTCGCACGTCGGGGTCGTACATGAGTTCGGCGTGCGTCGGGAGGGCGGTGAACGTGCCGGGCGTCGTGGCGCGCAGAACGTACTGCATCGTCTGCCAACCCTCGACGTAATCCGCGTAGAGGTCGACGCGGTCGTCTCGGAAGTCGCGGCCCGCGTACCAGAAGTTCCAAGCGTCGAGGTCGTCGGAGTTCTGAAGACCCTGGATGACGAGCGAGCGTTCGTCGAGGGGCCGCAGACCGGCGGGAAGCGGATCGGACACGAGGACGTAGCGGGCCGCTCGGTCCGGGCGTACCTTGACGGTCACGAGGACGAGGTCGCCGACGGCGACCGAGTCGAGCTTTCCGCCTCGCAGCAAGGGCGTGCGCGCGTAGTTCATGCGCTTCTCCTTGGCGTTCCAAGTCGCGACGAGCTTTTCGAAGGTGCGCGCGATTCGCAGGCCCCGCGTGGCGTCGCCCGAAAGCTCGGCCGGTTCGCGCGAGACGTCGAGGCTGCCGGAGAAGGTGAGGCCCGGCGTGTTGGCCGCCGTGACACGCAAGACGTTCGCGCCCTTCTTGAGCGCGCCTCCGAGTTTGGCGGCGTTCAGTTCCAAAGCGCCTCGCGAGAAGTCGACGCGGCCGAGGTCACGTCCGTTGAGGATGACGCTCGCCGCACCGCTCGGGGTCTTCGCCCGTGGCAAGGCCAGGGCGGCGGTCACGACGGACGTCGTGTCTTGGGTGCTGAGCCAGCGCGGCCCGCGTCGCGCGTTCAGCAGCCAGCGGCTCGACGAGGCGATCAAGGCGCTGTCGGGGCGAAGTTTGGCGAGGGCCTCCAGGGCGACGGCCGTGACTTGGATGTCGTTGTCGTGCCAGTACCACAGCCAGTCGTCGCGGTCGCGCGGCGTCTGCCAAAAGACCAGAGCGTCCTTGGCGCTCGATTTGCGTGCGCTCACGAGTCGGTCGAGAACGTCCGACGCTGCCGACGTTCGTCCGACGGCGCTCAGGGCCAGCGCGAGGTTCGCCAGCGCGTACGAATCGAGGTCCTTGCGGCGCGCGAGACCGAGGGTCGTGGGAACGTCGGCGCGGCCCGTCTCGGCGAGGGCCCGCAACGCGGCGGCGCGCACGGCGAGCGGTTCCTTGTCCGTCTTGACGGCCTTGGCGACGTACGTCACGGCGCGGTCGAGGGCGGCGTTGTCGACGTTCACGCCGAGCGCCTTGGCTTTCGTGAGGCCGCGCAGGACGTACGCGCTCATCTCCAAGGTGGACGCGTCGAATTCCCAGAAGCCCCAGCCGCCGTCTTCGTGTTGGAAGTCCAGCAGTCTCGTCACGCCGAGCGACACGATGTCCGGCAACGCCTTGCGAATGTCGGCGGGCAAGGCGTTCTCGCCGAGCGCCTCCTTCGCGAGCAGGGCAGGCAGGAAGCGGCTCATCGTCTGCTCGGTGCAGCCGTAAGGGTAACCGACGAGATACTCCAAGGCGGGCGTGACGGCGCTCAGCAACGACGGCGAGACATCGACGCGCAACGAGGCCGTGGCGAGGTTCGCGTCGGCGGGCACCGTGAGAGTCGCGTCGGGCCGCGCGGCGCTTCCGGTCGCCGTGATCGTCGTGGCGTATCCGCGCGCCTTGACGGGCAAGGAAAGCTTGAGGGCGTCCGAGGCGAGGTTCGTGCGCGCGGAGAAGGTGACGGTGGCCGTACCTGGATTTTGCGCCTGCACGTCGAAATCGATGCGGGCGCGGCCGTTGGCGGGCACGTCGATCGTGCCAGCGACGCTTCCCGCCTCGCGAAGGGTGAGGTTGGCGAGGTCGACGTTCGCGCGACCTTGCGCCGCCTGCCTCACGGTGCTTTGCACGATCCCCGACAAGGTCGCCGTGTCGCCTCGTACGAGGAAGGTCGGCAGGGAGAGGCGCGCGACGATGTCCTTCGTGACGAGGGTGTCGGCGGTCGTCTGACCGAAGCGGGCACCGATCGTGTGGGCGCGGGCCGTCGTCACCCACGTCGTGAGGTTGTCGGGGAACTTCACGTTGACGCTCGCCTTGCCGTTGGCGTCCGTGAGGAGATTCGGCACCCACAAGATGGTGTCGCGGAAGTCTTCGCGCGGCTCTTCGGGCGCGGCTTCCTGCGTGCGGTCTTCTTTCGCTTGGCCGAAGGCCGCCTCGTTCATGGGCGCGCGAGGAGCCTTCGCCACTCGGCCGGACTCGAAGTAGAAGCTGAGGCTGGAGTTCGTGCCGACGGTGTTGTCACGCTCCGAGCGAAAGACTTGCAGGATCGGCGTGGACGCGTCGCGCCGCACGAGGTAGATCGCCTTGTCGACGACGCCGAGGGCGAGTTCGGCGGGCACGCCCTGTCCGGCGGCGTTCTTCACGGTGACGTCGAGGGTGCCCGTGTCGCCGGGACGGTACTTGTCTTTGCGCGCCTTGACATTCACGGTGAGGGCGGCGCTCGCGTCCGGGACGCGCACCTTGGCCTCGCTCGTGTAGAGGTTGCCGCTTCCGAGCGCCGTGACGGACACGAACACGTTCGGGGCCATGTCCTTGGTCACTTCAAAGCGGTACGTCAACGTCGAACCCGACGAGCGCAGCACGACGGCGCGGCGCACGCGATCTCCCTCGATCGTGACGAGGACGGGCGCGCCGGGATTCGGATTGCCGATGAGGGCGGTGACCGTGTCGCCGGGCGCGTACGAGCGCTTGTCGAGACGCACGGTCATGTCGCGGTAGTTCCAGCCCCAATTTTCGCCGGGCGACAGCACCCAGGCGAAGCTCTCGGAAGTGGACGTACGCCCTCGGTCGTCACGAACGGTGGCGCGCATGAGATAGCCACCTCCGCGCTTCGGACGAACGGTGACGCCGCCGTCGCCGTTCGCGCCCGTGGTCGTGGTCGTCTTCGCCTCGGTCGTTTCACGCAGCGTCCAGCGACCTCCCACCTTCTCGTACGTTTGCCGGACGAGTTCCACCGTGACGTTCGAGCGCGTCGGGCGATCACGAAAGTCTCGCGTGTTCAGCGAAAGTCGTACGGGGTCGCCCACGTCGTACACGTATCCGTCCGTGCGCGAGTAGACGTTGACGGCGGCCGGAAACGCGAGGACGCGCGCGAAGCCGCTGACACTCTTGCGCGACTCGTCTTCCACTTCCGCTTCGACGCGGTACGTCACGGGACGTCCGTTTTCGTCACGCTCCAGAGGAAGCGTGAGATTAAACTCGCCGTTGCCGTCGAGGCGCGCCTCCTCGTTGACGACGAGGTCCGAGCCGTAGTCGTAACCGTCGTCGGACGGTGGAAGGCTGTCCTCGTCGAGTCCGTACGGATAGTACGGCGAGCGCGTGACGTTGTACGTGACGTGCGCGCCCGACACGGCGCCGCCGAACAGGTACTTCGCGGCGATCTTGACGCTCAACTTGTCGCCTTGCACGGCGGTGACGGCAGTCGGGGTGACGGTCACTTCGTACTCGGGCTTTTGGTACGCCTCCACGCCGAAGGTGCCCTCGACGGCGCCGTACGGCAAGTCCTCGCCGTTCGGGCGAACGTCGAAGCGGTACTCGCCGAGCTTCGCGCCCGCCGGAAGGTCGAACTTCGCCGAGAACGAGCCGTAAGCGTTCGTGGCGAGGCTGCCTCGATACACTTCGCCGTCGAACGGATCGCGTACCGAGACGCGCACGGTGGTCTTCGCGAGGGGAGCGAGGCTTCCCGAGCGGCGCAGCACCCCCTTGAACTCCACGCTGTGTCCGGGTCGGTACACGGGGCGGTCCGTGTACACGTAACCGCGAATCTTGGGTGCGGCCCACTGATTCCACGACGCGCTCGACACCGCCCACTCGTCGCGCGCGCGGGCGAGGAAGAACTCGCCGTCGTTCGCCGCGCTCGAAAAGCGCGCCACGCCGTCCGCGTTCGCCGCCTTGCTCGTCGCGCGACCACCGGAGACTTGCCAAATCGTCGCCGCCCTCGTCGCGCCCGTTCCTCGGTCCGCCGTGTACGTGAGGGCGTCCGCCGACGAGCGCTTCACGACGAGCCCGAGGTCCGTCACGAGCAGCAGGGTTCCGACGTTTCCGGCGCGAACGCGGTACAGTCCCGACCGCAAGCGTCCGAAGTTGACCTCGCCGTAGGCGTTCTTTCCCGTGCGTACCTCGCGGACGAGTTGCACGCGCGCGTTCGCCGGCAACGTCGGGCGGCTGGGGTTCGGCGTGTTCAGGAAGACGACATCCGGATTGAGGATGCGTTCCAAGCGCAGGTTGGTTCTCGGGGGGGCGTTCACGCCGACGCGAACGTCCTGGGACGGGCGGAACACGCCGCCGTACAAGTTGATTTCCTGCTGGGCGGGCGCGAGCGAGGCGGCGAGCAGAATGGTGAGCAGGAGCGGTTTGCGAACCTGAGATTGCATGAAATCCTCCTGAAAAGCCGTACGATCAGCTTACATGGGCGCTTTCGCACGTACATGACCTCGCCGTCAGCTTCGCCGCGTGCCGCCCCCGCCTAACGTGCGTTAGACTGCCCGCATGACTTCGATCAACGGCGCGTGGCAAGACGCGCTTTCACGGCTCGCGGCGGACTTGGAGACGGTTCGGCAAGGCGGCGGCCGAAAGGCGGCGGCTCGGCAGCACGACAAGGGACGCCTCACGGCGCGCGAACGCATCGCGCGGCTCGTCGACGACGGCACGCCCTTCGACGAGCTCATGACCTTCGCCGGTTGGGACATGTACGAGGAGGCGGGCGGTTGCCCGTCGGGTGGAACCGTGGTCGGCATCGGGCAAATCGGTGGGCGACCCTGGATGATCGTCGCGAACGACGCCACCGTGAAGGCGGGCGCCTTCTTTCCCATCACGGCCAAGAAGGTCATTCGCGCGCAAACCATCGCCTTGGAAAACCGCTTGCCGGTCGTGTACCTCGTGGACTCAGCGGGCGTGTATCTGCCAATGCAAGACGAGATCTTCCCCGACCAAGACGACTTCGGACGCGTGTTCTACCTCAACGCCCGCCTCTCCGCGCTGGGCGTGCCGCAAATCGCGGCGATCATGGGCAACTGCGTCGCGGGCGGAGCGTACCTTCCCGTGATGTGCGACACCTTGATCATGACCGAGGGCTCGGGCCTGTACCTCGCGGGACCTGCCCTCGTGAAGGCCGCCATCGGCCAAGTGGTGGACTCCGAAGATCTCGGCGGCGCCACGATGCACGCCGAGATCGCCGGAACGGTCGACTACAAGGAGCCCGACGACGACGCGGCCTTAAGGCGTGTGCGCGACCTCGCCGAGATGTACGCGCGAGGTGACCCCGCTCCCTGGGCGAGGCGCCGCAAAGAGGCGGCCGAGCCGACGACGCGAGACCTCACCGACCTCGTTTCCTTCGACGGCGCCAAGCCGTACGACGTGCGCGACCTCATTCGCGCGCTCGCGGACGGCGGCGACTTTCACGAGTTCAAAGCGGATTGGGGACAGACGCTCGTGTGCGGCTTCGCGCGGCTCGGTGGGTACCCCGTGGGGTTCGTGGCGAATCAGCGGCTCGTGATCAAGAAGAAGTTGAAGTCGGGCGGCGTGCCGGGCTTGTCGAGCCGCATCGAAGTCGGCGGCGTCATCTACGCGGACGCGGCGGACAAGGCGGCACGCTTCATTCTCGACGCGAACCAGGCGGGCGTACCCCTGATCTTCTTGTCGGACGTCACGGGCTTCATGGTGGGCCGAGATTCGGAGCAAGAAGGCATCATTCGGCGCGGCGCGAAGATGGTGAACGCCGTGAGCAACAGCGTCGTGCCGAAGATCACGGTCATCACCGGGGGCAGCTTCGGCGCCGGGAACTACGCGATGAGCGGCAAGGCGTACGCGCCGCGCTTCCTGTTCGCGTGGCCGAGCGCCAAGTACGCCGTCATGAGCGGCAACGCCGCCGCCAAGACTTTGCTCGACATCCAACTGGCCGCCCTCAAGCGCGCGGGACACGAGCCGAACGACGAGGAGCTTCAAGCGCTCTTCGAGGAAGTCAAGGCGAAGTACGGTCGCGAGCTCGATCCACGTTACGCCGCCGCCCGCTTGTGGGTCGACGAGATCATCCGGCCGAACGACACGCGCGAGCGCCTCGTCCGCGCGCTCGAAGCGTGCGCGCAAAATCCGGTGCAAGAGGAATTGAAGGTCGGCGTCTTCCAAGTGTGACGCCCGAGCAAGGAACACCGGCGACCCGAGGGTCGCCGGTGTTCCTTGCTCGCGGTGTTCTTACGGAGTGACGGTCGTGGGCTCGGAGGCGCTCGTGGTGATCACGAGGTTCGAGGTGACGCCCGTCGCGGTTCCGGTGAAGGTCGAGTTCGTCGACGTCGTGGCGGTGATGGTGCTGGGCACGTTCACGGTCGTCACGATGAACAAGGCCGCTCCGGGAGCGAGGGTGCGCGTGTTGGCGAGCGTCACGGTTTGGCTGCCGCCCACGCCTGCCGTCACCGTGTAATCGGTGCCCGCCGTGAGAAGCTGACCGGCCGTGGGCGCGCTGGTGATCGCGCCGTTCGCGCCGCGCGTGGGATTCGGGTCGAGATAGACTTGCGTCGCGCCCGCCGCGACGGTGAAGAGGTTCGCTCCGCCCGCTTGCGGCGTGCCGAAGTTGAAGACAATCGGCGAGAGACGCAGATTTTCGTTCGAGAGCTGTTCGTTGCTGATCGTCGCGGTGTAGACGGTGCTTCCACCGGCGCGCACCGGATCGTTGGCGTCGATGAGCGTCGTTTGGGCGGCCGAGAACGCGCGGACGTTCACGCAGGTCGTCACGGGATTGCCGTTGATGTTCACGACGTTCGTGGAGGTGACGGTCGCGACGTTGCAGTACTGACCGGCTCCCGCGCCCGCCGGGATGGTGCTGTTCAGCGTGAAGGTCAAGGTGCCGCCCGCCGGAATCGTCACGGGGCCGTTGATGCTGGCGGTATTGGTGCCACCGTTGAAGGTGGAGGTACCCGGGGTGGTCGTTCCCGTGAGGGTGTACGAACCGCTGCCGAAGTTCACGAAGGCGCCGTTGGCGCCGAGGCGCGCGAGCAAGTCTTGCACGTTCACGCCCGTCGCGGCGGCTCCGCCCGTGTTGCGCACGGTCACCGTGGAGGTGTAGGTGTCGCCGGGGTTGAGGGTGACGGTTCCGTTGTTCGCCGTCGTCTGGTTACCGGCCGTGTTGACCTTCGTGACGCTGAGGGACGGCGTGACGACCGTGAGGCAGATTTCTTGGGAGATGCCTTGGCTCGTCGTGCCAGTGGCGCCGCTGAACGAGCCCGTGTCGCAGTACACGCCGTCCGCGTTGGCCTGCACCGCGAAGTCGAAGTTCTGCGAGGCGCCCACGGCGAGGTTGGCGATGGTGGCGGTGAAGCCGTCGTTGTCGTTGGCCGTCGCGCCCGTCGGGAGGGTGGCGCTGTACGCGGTGTTGTTGCCCGTGCTCGTCGTGCCGTTGACGCGCGTGAGGTTCTCGGCGACGGTGACGTTCGTGGCCGGGGCGTTCCCGTTGTTCGTGACGGTGAGACGCACGCGCTGCGCGGCGTTCGCCGTGACGGTAGCGGAGTTGCCCAGGACGTTGCCGTTCGCGTCGAGGAATTGCTTCGTGATGGTGAGGCTGGGCGCCGTGACGGTCAGGCAGGCGCGCGACGTGTTGTTCGCGGCGGGCGTGACCGTACCGAAGGCGCCGTTCGTGTAGCTGACGAGGGTGGCCACGTCGCAGTACACGCCGACCGAAGTCGCCGACACGGGCACCGTGAAGGTGCGGCTGGCGCCCGCCGCGAGGTCGAAGGTCGCGTTGAAGCCGTCGTTGTCCTGAGCGGCCGTCGCGCCCGTCGGCAACGTGCCGATGCTGTAGTTCGCGGCGTTCGTGCCCGTGACGTCGAGGCGGTCTTGCAGCTGGACGCCCGTGGCGGGACCTTGGCCGGTGTTGGTGATCGTGATGGTGGCCGTGCGCGTTTGGTTGAGTCCGGCCGAGCCGTTGTCGAACGTCTTCGTGATGGTGAGGTTGGCGCTCGGCGCGAAGGTCTTGTTGAGCACCGCCTTGCCGATCTCGGTGCCGCCGACGCTGGCGACGGCGACGACTTGCGCGGTCGCGTTCGCGTTGGGGCTGAACAGCGTCACCCACGAGAAGCCGTCCGTGTCGGGCGAGCCGACGCCGGTGAGGTTGAACAAGGGGAAGTCGCCGCTGGCGACCGGGAAGCGCGCGTTGGTGCCCGTCGCCCGGTTCGTGGTGGTGTCGGCTTGCAAGCCCGCCGCGCCGATCGAGAGCGGTAGGGCGACGTTTCCGCCGTTCGCGCCGCCCGAGTAGCCGGGCGCGTTGTTGCCGTCATCCGCCGCCGTGAAGATCGTGCCGCCCGTGCGGTCCACGATGTTCCAGCGAACGTCGGCGCCCACGACCGGGAAGTAGTTCGTACCGTCGGGCGAGAACATGACCATGCCCGCCGCGAGGTTCTGCGTCCGGCTCGGCGCCGTCTCGGTCTGCTCTGCCGTCGTGGGCGCGGCCGCGCCGGGCGTAGCGAGGTTGATGCCCGTGTTGGGAACGTCTTGCAGCCACGCGAAGAAGCGGAAGCGGCTTTGATCGACTTGGCCGTTGGTGCCCACGGGAATCGCCGTGAGTTGCGGCGCGCCGTTCACGGTGCGAACGTAGAACGCGCCGCCCGAAGTCGTCACGGCTTGCAAGGTGGGCGCGTTGAGGCTCGTCGCTTGACCTGCCGTGATCGTGAAGGGCAGCGTCTGGGTCACGAAGCCCGCGCGTGAAAACTCGATGGTGTACGAGCCTGGCGTGAGGGTCGTTCCGTTTTGCACTTGACCCGAGCCGTTGCGTACGACGTAGGAATAGCCGTTCGGATTGGTGAGGGTCAGTGTTCCCGTCGTGTTGGTGATCGGCGGGTTGGTACTGGTGCCGGTTTGACCGCAGGCGGTGAGCGCCAAGATCCCGGTCACGACGAGCATTAACGTGGGTTTCTTCATAAGTCCTCCTGAAAAGGTGTTGCACGACGCGAGATGAACGATGGAGGACGGTCGAATGAACGTCCTGTACTCGGCAATGATTCTGTTATTGGGGCTTCATCGCTTCTTCGAGTCTATTGACCTCGTGCTTGTACAGATAAGCAACTTGTTCATAAAAAACTTGTCAGTAGGACAGATGCACTTAATGAGCCGATTAATTAGAGAACCAGCGCACTAAATCCAGGCTTTCCCATCATTCACATATTCCGATTTCTTATTCGATACTCCACGTTCCCGGCCTACGGCGACGCCGTCGCTTCCCTTAGGATCGAAGCATGAACAAGCATTTGGCGAGAATTGCCGACTTCCTTGCGACTCTGGGCTGCCGCGCCGACCTGACAGATCAAAACGACGCTCTGCTGGTGCAATACCCGCTCGAGCATCCGGGCCAGACGTTGCCGTTCTTCTTGGAAGTCGATGAGGTCGCCGTCGATCAATTCGCCCTGCACGTCGAGGTGACGTTTCCACAGCCTCTCCCGCCCGGACGTGACGACCTCAACGTGTACGCGCTCACCTACGCGAACCTCGCGAACCGCGAAATGGAACTTGCCCGCTGCTTCGTGGTGCCCGACTACGGCGACCAAGCGTTGCCCGAAGACGACGAGGTCGACCCGGGGTCCTTGCCGTCCCCGCTGGAGTTCGAGCTCACGGTCGAAGCCAACTTCTTCCTGGCGGGCCTCAAGCAGACGCACTTCAAGTTGATGTCGCTGCACTTGGAGGCGTTCGTGGACGACGCCTTGCTCGCCTCCGCGAACTTCGCCGACATCTTCGAGACGGACGAAGACGGGCCCGAGGATTCAAGTGATCGAGAGGAATAACTCGGCGCTCGGACACAGGTCGCGCAAAACGCACGCCGCGCACTTCGGACGCTGAGCGGTGCACGTTTCGCGCCCGTGGCGAATCATCGAGACGTGGTAGCCGTACTTGGCGGCCCAAGTGTTCGCGAGCGCCGACGCGTACCATGCCTCGGTCCTCGGCGCGCTCCACGTGGCGGGCACGAGCATCAGCCGCTTCGAGATCCGGTGCAGGTGCGTGTCGACGGGCATGGCAGGACGAACGAGCTCGAAGATCATGACGCAGCTCGCCGTTTTCGGCCCGACCCCTGGCAAGGACTCCAGTCGGGCGCGCGCTTCCTCGTCGCTCAACGCGTGCAAATCGCGCAGCGTCACGTCGCCTCGCTCGCTCAAGGTGTGCACGACGTTCCAGATGTAATCGGCCTTCACGCGCGACAAGCCGCCGCCCGCCGTCTTCAGGACGTCTTCGATCGCGTCGGGCCCGGCTACGAGGGCTTGCTCCCACGATCCGAAGGCCGACTTGAGGGCGGCGAATTGACGGCGCGTGATCGGCGCGGTGTTCTGCTGACTCAGAATCGTTTCGATGAGGCCGTCGAGCGGCTCGGGATCGCGGCGCAGGGTCGGCAACGTGGGTAGGTAACGCGCTCGAACGCGAGCGTGAATTTCAGGCAGAAGCGCTCGCTGCGACACCACGAGGTCGTCGAGGAGCGGTTCTCGTCTTGCCGAGGCTTTTTTGGCCGTCACTGCACGCGGCGCGAGAGTTTGTTGCCCGCCGCGTCCGTCACGACGATATCGACGTAGATGCCGGTCGCCTCGGCGTAGAAGGGGACGCGGCGTCCGGGATTGATCGTGAGGCGGCTTCCGTCCATGGTGATCGAGGCGACCTTGACGTCGTCGGTGGCGGTTCCCGTCACGCGCAGCGTTTTTCCTTCCTTCTCGAATTTCGTGATCTCCAACTTCGGCGGAGTCGGGTCGAAGCGCAGCGGCAAGTCCACGGTGACGCTTTTTCCGCTCGTGTCCGTCGCCTTGATGGTGTAGTTCGTGCGGTTCGACGCGATGTCCGTGCGGAACTCGAACGCGGCGATCTTCGAGCTCCCCGCCGTCGGGAGGGGGCGCCCGTTCACGAGCAGTTCCGCGACGCCGTGATCGTCCATCGCGAAGCCCTTGACGATCGTCGACGCTTGACGCGACACCGAGCCCGCCTCGGGCTCGGTGATGACGATGCGGGGCCGGAACGTGTCGGCTTCACGGGTGCAGCTCGCCAGCAGGGCGCTCACGGTCAACGCCGCCGCCACTCGGGCGATGCGGACTTGCGGGAAGCGCGGCATGACGGGAGTATAGTGCAACGTCGCCGTCACGCGACGAGATCGCCTGCGAGCCCTTATGACGAAATCCCCCATCCTTCCCGCTCCGCCTCCGACCCTCATTCGCGTGCCCGAGGGAACGCGCGACGTTTTGCCACGCGAGTGGTCCTTTCGCGCCCACTTGACGCACACGTTGCAAAGCACGTTCGATCGCTGGGGTTACCAGGGCGTGAGCGTTCCCGCCTTGGAGCTTCAAAACGCCGCCCATCCACGAGACGCCCGCGCCTTCAAGCTGATCGACCGCGACGGGGCCGTGCTGTCATTGCGCAGCGAGTTCACGACCGCGATCGGACGGCTCGTGCGCACGCGTTTTCCGAGCGAGCCGTACCCGCTTCGCTTGCAGTACGAAGGCAAGCTGTGGCTGCGCTCGCAAGACAGCGACATGTTGCGCCTGCGCGAATTCACGCAGCTCGGCGTGGAACTCGTCGGCATCTCGAGCGCCCGCGCGGACGCAGAGTTGCTGTCGCTCGCGACCGCCGCGCTCGACAGCGTGGGGCTCACGGCCCACTTGGAAGTCGGCTTTCCCGGCTTCGTGGACGCCGTCTTAGAGGACGCGGACGTGAGCGGCGAGGAGCGCGAAGCTTTGCACGAAGCGATCGACCGCAAGGCGATGCCCGAAGTGCAGGCCCTGTTGCGCGAGCGGACGCTGAGCCGCGACGCCCTGTCGACGGTGCTGGCCCTGCCCGAATTGTACGGCGGGCCGGACGTGCTGACAGAAGCGCGCAAGCTTCCTTTGGGCCCGAACGCGAGCGCGGCCCTCGACCGCCTCGACGAGATCGCCGCGCGCTACGGACGAGCGTTGCTGTTCGACCTCGGCATGTCGCGACGGTACACGTACTACACCGGCTTCACGTTCCGCGCGTATGCCGAGGGCGCCAAGGAGCCCATCGTGAGCGGAGGGCGCTACGACGCGGGCATTCCCGGCGCGGGCTTCGCGTTGGGCTTGGAGCGCCTCACGTTCGCCCTCGGTGGGCCTCCCGCCGAAGCGGAGCGTGTTCTCGCGCTCGACGAGGCGTCGGCGGCTTGGGCGCGGGCGCGCGGCGTGAACGCCGAGCTCGCCTGGACCGAGGACGCGGCGGAACTGCTGGCGTACGCGCGGGCGCGCGGCATTTCGCGCGTCGTGCGCGACGAAGCGTTCGAGCCCGTGGAGGCGCTCTCGTGACAAGCCTCACCTTGGCGTTGCCGAAAGGCCGCATGTTCGAGGAAAGCGCGACGTTGCTGCGTCGCGCGGGTCTCGCCATCGACGTGCCCCGCGGCGGTCGGGCGTTGCGGCACGCCTTCGAGCAACCCGATGGAAGCGTCCTGACGGTCTTGGAACTTCGCAACTCCGACGTGCCCGCGTACGTGGATCTCGGCGTGGCGGACGCGGGCGTCGTCGGCAAGGACGTGTTGATGGAAGCGGGGCGCGACGTGTACGAACCGCTCGACCTCGGCTTCGGCGCGTGCCGCTTGTCGCTCATTCGCGAGCGCGGCGCGGCGAGCGAAATTCTGCGCATCGCCTCGAAGTACCCGAGGCTCGCCGCCGCCTTCGCGCACGAGCGCGGCCTCGCGGCGGAAGTCGTGAAGCTCAGCGGCAACATCGAACTCGCCTGCCTCACGGGCCTGGCGGACGCCGTCGTCGACATCGTGCAGACGGGGTCGACGCTGCGCGCCAACGACCTCGAGGAAGTCGAGGTGCTCGCCACGTCGAGCGCGCGCTTCGTCGTGAACCGCACGGCCCTGAAGCTCAAGCGCGACAGGCTGCGGCCGCTCGTCATGTCGCTGCGCGCCGTGTTGGAGGGCTCGGCGCCGACTTGAGCGCGAGCACGTCCCCGGCGAGTCCGTGACTCGCCGAGCATGGACGTCAGTTCAATCGGGCGCCGCTGTCGTTCGCGCTTTCCAAGCTGGCGATCACCTCGCGCAGAGGCGACGCGTCCTCGGGCGACACGCCGTAGCGCTCGGCGAGATAGAACGCCACCCACAAGGCGAAGTACCACGTCGCCAACCCGCCCGAGTACCCGCCGACGCCCTCGGGGTACGGCACGAAGATGACCTCGTCCACGCGCGTTTGCAGCACTTCGCGCGCGATGGCCATCTCGTCGTCTTCCTCTCCGAGGATGAGCGCCACGCGGTTATCTCCCGACTCGTGACGCGCTTCGAACGCGCCGGTCAGAATGTACAGAGCGTCGCGCTCCACGGGCACCGACAGGCTCTTGCCGACGCGGGCGAGGGCGAGTTGCCACGCCCACACGAGGAAGGCGTCCTGATCCGGCGCGAGCAGCAGAGGCGTGCGAGTCCACAGCGACCAGGCCAGGTCGCGCGCGGGGTTGCCCTCTTGCACTTCGGGCACGCAACGGTCGCGCACGCCCGCCAAGAGGCGCTCCGCTTCTTGCGCCTCGTCCGCGTGTCCGGTGGCGTACGCCACGCGCTGAGCGAAGTGATAGGTGGCGGTCACCCCTCGCTCCACGAGGCCCGCTAGTTTGTCGAGCTCGCCGCCGCCGAAGCGAAGCGCTTTCGCGCCGCTCACCTCGGCGAGGCGCATGTAATCCTCGGCCGACGCTTCCCACTCCGTGGAGGTCAAGACGAATTGCGTGCCTTCGCGTGTGAGGCGGCGGTCGACGAGCGACTGCAGCAGTTCCGCCGCGAGCGCTCCCTCGCCCAGACCGATCACGCCGAAGGGGCCGTCCTGCGCGGGATACGCCTCGGCCGAGCCGGGCAGGTTTCGAAGTTCGGATTGCAGATTCGTCATCACATCCTCCTTTTTCCGGCTCGTTTCGAAGCCGTTGATGGGGTTCCAGGCAGCTCAAGCGGGCTTCATCCGCCCTTGAATCACCGTGCTAGAATCCTCGGCGTGCTGATTGTGGCAACAAAAAACACCACCTTGTCGGTGGTGTTTGTGGCGCGCCCGACAGGATTCGAACCTGTGGCCTTTGGCTCCGGAGGCCAACGCTCTATCCGGCTGAGCTACGGGCGCAAAGCGCGGCAAGCCTAGCACGGTGCCAGGAGGAAGTCAAGTGAACCAGAAAGTTATCGTACGCGTCCTACTCGGGGTTTTGGCCCTGTTGCTCGTCGCCGGTCTCGCCGTGCAGGTCCCGGGGATCAGCAACTTCAGCTTCAGCCGAAACCAAGGGACGCCCGCCTTGCGCGTCAACGGTCAGACCGTCACCGCCGAAGAGCTCGACCGAGTGCGCCAAGGCAACCAAGTGCTGTCGTCCGTGCGTGAAGGCGCGCTCGGCGAGGACTTCAAGACGGTCGTCGTCGATCAGAAGGTGCAGCAAGTTCTGCTCGCGCAAGCAGCGAAGGACATCGACATCAAGCGAGCGGACGTCAACGAAGAAGTTCGCAAGATTCGCGAGCAGAACAACCTCACCGAGAACAAGGCCTGGACGGACGCGCTCTCGCGCTTCGGGTACACCGACGCCTCCTTCCGTGACGAGACGCGCACGCAACTCGCCATCCAAAAGAAGCTCGAGCAGATTCGTGCGTCGGCCGCCAAGCCTACCGACGCGGAAGTCCAGCTTTACTACGACCTCAATCCCGACGCCTTCAAGACCGAGCCGCGGGTCGTGGGGCGTCAGATCGTCGTGTCCGACCAGAAAAAAGCCCAAGCGCTCCTTAAGCAGGCGCAAGGCGGCGCGGACTTCGCGAAGCTCGCCTCCGAGAACAGCCTCGAAGGCAAGGACAAGGGCGGCGCCCTTGGTGACGTCGAAAACGGCAAGCCGCGTCCCGTCGCCGCCGTCGCGTTGCCTCAGGAAGTCGCGACCGCCGCGTTCGCCCTCACCAAGGGCGGCCTCACGGACGTCGTGAAGTCGGGCGATCGCTACTACATCGTGAAAGTCGAGCAGTACCTGCCCGCCGGCACGCGTTCGTTCAGCGAAGCGCGCGCCGACGCCGAGAAGGCCGTCGCCGACCAGAAGAAGAACGCCGCGCTCGAGACGTGGTTCGACGGCGTCGTCAAGAACGCCAAGGTCGAAGTGCTCGACAAGAGCTGGGACTACTTCGACCCCACGGTCGCCACGGTCAACGGGCAAAACATCCGCTACGCGACGGTGGTCGGCACCATCGCCGCCAATCCGCAAATCAGCCAAGTGCTCGCGCAGGGCGAGCAGGCCACCCAGTTCATCAACGGCTTTTTCAAGCCCAGCGTCGTCCAGAGCCTTATCGAGCAGTACGCGGCGCCCACCATCGTCAAGAACCTCAAGGTTCCGCTCGCCGGAAGCCGCGGCGAACTGCTGCAAGGGCTGCAGGCGTACGGAGCGCGCGACGTAAAGGTCACGGACGCCGAGATTCGCGCGGAGTACGAGAAGCAGAAGGCGAACTACGCCACGCCCGCCAGCGCGAACGTCAGCGAGGCCGTCTTCGCCGACCGCGCCAAGGCCACGGCGTTTCGCGACAGCCTCATCGGCAAGAGCGTCACGACCTTCACGACGCTCGCTTCCAAGGCGGGCGGCACGGTGGCCGAGCGGGGCGCGGTCACGCAAGGCGACGGCAAGCTGGGAACCGAGATCGACGCGGCCGTGTTCGGCGCGAAGGCCAAGCTCGCGGGCGTCGGTGAAGGCAGCGTCACGGACGTCGTGCAGACGGGCAATCGCTACAGCATCGGGTTCGTGAAGGACCTCGTGAAGGCGAGCACCAAGAGCTTCGACGAGGTGCGAGAAGAACTGCGCTCGCAGCTTCTGCAGCAAAAGCGTCAAACGACGGGCCAAACGTTCGTCACGGCGCAGCTGAAGAGCTTCAAGGTTCAGAACAACCTGCAAAAGGTCGTCGCGGATCTCGACAAGCGTGCCGCGGCCAACGCTCCGAAGACGCCCGCGGGGCAAACGAACGCGACGCCGCAAAACGGCTCGTCCGATACGAACACCAACAGCGGTACGGGCACCACGAGCAACGACGGCACGAAGCAGCCGTAAGCGAGGGGCCTATGACGAGAAGGGCAGCACGTCGTGCTGCCCTTCTCGCTTGCTACTCTTCTACTGCTTTTGCCGTGTCGCCGGAACACTTTGCGCGGCGCGCGTGTCCGACTCGTCCTCGCCGTTGCGAATCGAATCCGCGCTGGGCGTTCCGTCGTGCTCCAGCACGTCCGCGCGCTCGGCTTCCTTCTTGCTCGGATCGAAGTGATCTTCGGGCTCCCGATGCGGGTGGGGATTGCGCTGCTTTTCCTGGCTCATGCCTCGTTGTACACCCACGGCGAACACGCCGTGACGAGCGTCAAGGGGTCCTCAACGCGTCGGCGCGCACATGAACGAGGCGTCAGAGCTTGGGCAAGGTCACGCCCGTCTGCCCCTGGTACTTCCCGGAGCGGTCGCGGTACGTCACCTCGGGGCGCTCTCCCTCGAAGAACAACAATTGGACGATGCCTTCGTTGGCGTAGACCTTGGCGGGCAAGGGCGTCGTGTTGCTGATCTCCAAGGTCACGTGCCCTTCCCAGCCGGGCTCCAACGGCGTGACGTTGGCGACCAAGCCGCAACGCGCGTACGAACTCTTCCCCAAGGCCACGACCATGACGGTGTCGGGAATTCGCAGATATTCGATGCTGCGCGTGAGAACGAAGGAGTTCGGGGGAATGATGCACTCGGCACCTTCGTACTCAACGAGAGAGCGGACGTCGAAGTGCTTGGGATCGACGACGGTGTTGAAGGCGTTGACGAAGATGCGCCATTCGGGAGCGGCGCGCAAGTCGTAGCCGAAGCTGGACAGGCCGTAGGAAATGACGCCGCCGTTCTCGGCGGTGCGGACGAGGCGGTCGGAGAAGGGTTCGATCATGCCTTCGCGGGCGCGCTCGCGAATCCACCAGTCGGGCCGGATGCTCATGCAGGGCATTGTAGCTTCGCGCAAGGCGGCGCGAACATCCGTGCGTTGGTGCGCCATCGCTACGATGCGTGAGGCGGCGAGGCGAGGTATAGTGAGCTCGCGAGGATCGGGAGGAGTACCCGTGAGCGCGCCCTCAGAGAGGCTTCGGAAGCTGCGAAGGAGCTGGGAAGGCGAGCGGGGAAGGTCGCCCGGGAGCGCGCGGAGGAACGGCCGGACAGCTTGTCGCATCGGCTCAGTAGAACCGCCGGGTGCGCCCGTCACAGCGTCAACGAAGGGCCCTGACGAAGCAGGGAAGCGCGGTGGTACCGCGGGACGATCATCGAAGTTTTCGAAACGATGCGCGTCTCGTCCGCAGAAGACAAGCGGACGAGACGCGCTTTTTCGTTTTCGGATATTGGGAGGCAGCATGAACGAGTCGACGTTGAACGAGTTACCGAAGTCATTCGATCCGGCGGGGATCGAGCCGAAGTGGGTCAAGACGTGGGCCACCGAGCCTTTTCGAGCGGACGCCACGTCGGCCAAGCCCGCCTTCACGATCGTCATTCCGCCGCCCAACGTGACGGGCAATCTGCACCTCGGCCACGCGTTGGACAATACTCTCATCGACATCCTGATTCGTCACCGACGCATGGCGGGCTTCGAGGCCCTGTTTCTGCCGGGCACGGACCACGCGGGCATCTCGACGCAAGTCCTCGTGGAGCGCGACCTCAAGGCAAAGGAAGGCGCTTCGCGCCACGACCTGGGCCGCGAGGAGTTCCTGAAACGGGTGTGGGCGTGGAAGGAGCAGTACGGCGGTCAGATCAAAGAGCAGCTCACGCGCTTGGGCATCTCGGCGGATTGGACGCGCGAACGCTTCACGATGGACGAAGGGCTCAGCAAGGCCGTGCGGCATCAGTTCGTGCGGCTGTACCACGAAGGCCTCGCGTACCGCGGCGAGCGCATCGTGAACTGGGATCCGGTGTCGCAGACGACGCTCAGCGACCTCGAAGTGGACCGCGAGGAACGCAAGGGCAAGATGTGGACGCTGGCGTACAAGCTGGAGGACCCTTCGCTCGCGGCGAGCAACGGTGAAGTCGGCGAAATTCGCATTGCCACCGTGCGGCCCGAGACGATGTTCGCGGATCAAGCGATCGCCGTGCATCCCGAGGACGAGCGCTTCAAGCACCTCGTCGGTCGTCGGGCGCGCATTCCTCTCACGGACCGCTTCGTGCCGATCATCGCCGACGAGGCGGTAGAGCGCGAGTTCGGCGTGGGCGCCCTCAAGATCACGCCCGCGCACGACCCGACCGACTTCGAGGTCGGCGAGCGTCACGGCTTGGCGCGTCCGAGCGTCATCGATCTTCACGGCAACTTGGCGACATCGGACCTCGTGCCGAGCCAATTTCAAGGTCTCGAGCGCTTCGACGCCCGCAAGAAGGTCGTGGAGGCTTTGCGTGAATCGGGCGACCTCGTGGACGAGAAGGACCACGTGACGGCCATCGGCTTGTCGGAGCGCACGAAGGTGCCCGTGGAGCCCATCGTGTCGACGCAGTGGTTCGTGCGCATGGAGAGCATGGCGAACGCCGTGCTCGACGGACTCGACAAAGGCGAGATGACGCTCGTGCCCGCGAGGTACGAAAAGGTGAACCGCGACTGGCTGGAGAACATTCGCGATTGGAACGTGTCTCGTCAACTGTGGTGGGGTCACCAGATTCCCGCTTGGTACGACGACGCGGGCAACATCTACGTGCCCGATCCCGAAAATCCCGACCTCGATTGCGATCAGGATCCGCGATACGCGCACATCCGCCTGCGGCGCGATCCGGACGTGTTCGACACGTGGTTCTCGTCGAACCTCTGGCCGTTCTCGACCCTCGGCTGGCCCGACACCGACAGCGAGGACTTCCAGAAGTTCTACCCGACGTCCGTCCTCGTGACCGGGTACGACATCCTGTTCTTCTGGGTGGCGCGAATGCAGATGGCGGGCTACCACTTCACGGGACAAGCTCCCTTCCACACCGTCATGCTGCACGGGCTGTACCTCGACGCGAAGGGTCAGAAGATGAGCAAGTCCAAGGGAAACGGCATCGATCCGCTGGAGCTGCTCGACAAGTACGGCACGGACGCTTGCCGCTTCGCGTGGGCGTACCTCTCCACCGGCGGGCAGGACATTCGGCACGACGAGCGCCGTTACGAGCAGGGGCGCAACTT